>JAEYZV010000036.1 GCA_023427865.1 Acidobacteriota bacterium | reverse complement strand
CGAACCGCGCCTTCTCGACGTTCAGGATCTTGCCCTTGATGGGCAGGATGGCGTGGAAGCGGCGGTCGCGGCCCTGCTTTGCCGACCCGCCTGCTGAGTCGCCCTCGACGATGTAGAGCTCGCTCTGGGCCGGATCGCGCTCCTGGCAGTCGGCGAGCTTGCCGGGCAGTGAACTGCCGTCGAGCGCACCCTTGCGGCGCACGAGGTCGCGCGCTTGGCGCGCCGCCTCGCGAGCGCGCGCCGCGTCGGCGGCCTTCTGGATGATCGCCTTGGCGACCTGGGGGTTCTCTTCGAAGAACGCGCCGAGCCGCTCGTTGACGATCGTCTCGACGATGCCCTTCACCTCGGTGTTGCCGAGCTTCGTCTTGGTCTGGCCCTCGAACTGCGGGTTGGGCAGCTTGACGCTGATCACCCCCGCCAGGCCCTCGCGCGCATCGTCACCGCTGATCGGCGTGTCCTTGAGGTCCTTGGGCAGGTTGGCGCTGGCGATGTAGGCGTTGACCGTGCGCGTCAGCGCCGCACGGAACCCGGACAGGTGGAACCCGCCTTCGTGGGTGTTGATGTTGTTGGCAAACGTGTACAGGTTCTCGTCGTACGAGTCGTTCCACTGGAGCGCGATGTCGACCGTGATCTCGTTGCGCTCGCCCTTCATCTGGATGGGCGCCTCGTGGACCGCGCGCTTGGCCTGGTTCATGAAGCGCACGTACTCGACGATGCCGCCCTTGTACTCGTAACGAACGGATTTCCCGTCGCCGCGCTCGTCCTGGAGCGTGATGACGAGGCCGGCGTTGAGGAACGCCAGCTCCCGCAACCGGTTGTTCAAGGTGTCGAAGCTGAAGACGGTGGACTCGAAGATCGTCGCGTCGGGCTTGAAGTGGACCTTCGTGCCGCGCCGCTTGGTCGTGCCGGTCTCGGTGAGCGGTCCCTGGGGGATGCCGCGCGAGTAGCTCTGCTGGTAGACGTGGCCGTTGCGCCAGATCTCGAGCTCGAGAAGCTCCGACAACGCATTCACGACCGAGACGCCGACGCCGTGCAGGCCGCCCGAGACCTTGTACGCACTGCCTTCCTGGTTGAACTTGCCCCCGGCGTGCAGCACGGTGAGCGCAACCTCGGCGGCCGACTTGCCGCTCTCGTGCATGTCGACGGGGATGCCGCGGCCATCGTCGACCACCGTGATCGAGTCGTCGACGTGGATCGTGACGTTGATCTCGGTGCAGTGACCCGCGAGAGCCTCGTCCACCGAGTTGTCGACGACCTCGTACACCAGGTGGTGCAGCCCCGCCTCACCGGTCGTGCCGATGTACATGCCGGGACGCTTGCGCACGGCCTCGAGACCTTCGAGGACCTTGATGGCGTCAGCGCCGTAGTCTTCGGCCACCCCGTTGGCGGGGCGCATCGGCTCTTCGGTCTCGGACGTCGGGGTGATAATCGGTTCCATCTGGACTCACAGGTGTCGTTCACCGGGCACTGCAGGCCGGTTGGTCCGGCCGGCCGCTCGATCCCGGTCACGAGCGACGGCGCTCGCGGCGCAGGCGCGCCGCAGATGCGGCAGCAACGATGCCGCTACGGCCGCATCGGCATGATCACGTACGTGTAGTCGTACCCGTCGGCGCCGACCGGCTTCATCACGGCCTGGCTCATCTCGTCGCGGAAGGACAGGCTGACCTGTTCGGTCTCCACCGCTGCGAGGAAGTCGGTCACGTACTGAGCGTTGAAGCAGATCTGCACGTCGGGGCCGTCGTAGCTCACGAGCAGTTCTTCCTTGGCGTCTCCGAGATCGGGGCTCTGCGACGTGACCTCGACCTTGCCGCTGCTCATGAGGAAACGCACGGCGCGCGAGCGCTCGTTGGACAGCAGCGCCACGCGCCGGATCGCCGCCGTCAACCGGTCGCGCTCGAACTCCACCGACTTGTCGTTGTTCTTCGGGATGACCCGCTCGAACGCCGGGAACTGCGCGTCGATCATCCGGGAGAACAGACGACGACCACCAACGGTGAAGAACAGGTGGTTCTCGGCACGCTCGTAGACCACGTCGCCTTCGCCGTCGGCCAGCAGGCGGCTGAGCTCCTGCATCGTCTTCTTCGGCAGCAGCGCCTTGCCCTCGGCAGCGCCGGTCTCGGCGTTGACGGTGACCAGCGCCAGACGATGGCCGTCGGTCGCCACCAGGCTGAGGCTGTCGGGCTTGAGCACGAACAGCGCGCCGTTGAGGTAGTACCTCGTGTCCTCGCCCGTGATGGCGAACATCGTCTTGGACACCATCTGCCGGATGGGCTCGCGCGGCAGCGTCGCCACCGTATCGCCGACGGTCGGCAGCTGCGGGAAGTCGTCGGCCGGCAGCGTGGAGAGGTGCGACTCGAACCGCTCGGCCGCCACCGTCACGCCCGAGCGGTTCTGCTCGATGCGGATGTCGGTCTCGGGCAGCGCCTTGACGATCTCGAAGAGCTTCTTGGCCGGCAACGTGAGTGTGCCCGGCTTGTCGAGACTCTGCGCCGCACAGGTGCTGCGCAGCCCGACGTCCAGGTCGGTGGCGACGAGCTCGACCTGGTCACCGTCGGCCCGCAGGAGCACGTTGGCGAGCACGGGCATGGTGTTCTTGCGTTCCACGATGCCCTGGAACAGCTGAAGCTCGCGAAGCAGATCGTTCTTGCGGACCACCAGTTCCATGCAGCCGATTCCTCTTGGACGTGAGCGGAGCCTGTGCGACACGCGACGCCCATAGGAGATGTTTCTCCAGAGGGATCGCAAGAAGAGAAGTATATCAGAGAACTAAGGTGGTTTGAAGCTGTTAAGAACGTCATTAACCGCTTCTGGATCAGCGGTTTAGCCTGTGCAGTGCTCCTGTGGAAAACCACCCCCGGCCCTGTGGGTGCGCAGGGCGCCCTCCGGCGTACACAGTGCGTCAACAGGCCGCTCATCCGCAGAGTGTGGAAAACGCGTCCCGACTCTCCCGCATTCGAGCCGATTGCTCAGCGGAAATTGTCGAGCATGGCGTTGATCTGGCTGTTGAAATCCGCGTCCTTCTTCCGCTCGTCCTCCACCTTCCGGATGGAGTGGATGACGGTGGAGTGGTGCTTGCCGAACGCTCGACCGATGTCGGGCAGCGATGCCGACGTCAGCGTCTTGCACAGGTACATCGCCACCTGGCGCGGCATGACGATGTTGCGGGAGTTGCTGGCGGCCTTGAGTTCGCTCGGACGCACGCCGTAGTACTCGGCGACGAACTTGAGGAGCGTATCGATGGTGATCGCCTTCTCCTCGGTGCCGATGACGCTGCGCAGGACGGCCTGGGCGAGCGGCAGCGTGATGTCCTTGCCGGTCAGCGACGCATAGGCGACAAGTCGGATCAGCGACCCCTCGAGGTCCCGGATGTTCGACTTGATCTTCGTGGCGATGTACAGCGCCACGTTGTCGGGCAGCGGCACGCCGTCGGCGTCGGCCTTCTTCTTGAGGATGGCGACCTTCGTCTCGAGGTCGGGCGGCTGGATGTCGGCGATCAGGCCCCAGTTGAAGCGCGAACGCAGGCGCTCCTCGAGTGCGGGGATCTCGTGGGGCGGGCGATCGCTGCTGAGCACGATCTGCTTGCCCGCATCGTAGAGCGCGTTGAACGTATGGAAGAACTCGTTCTGGGTGGCTTCCTTGCCGGCGAGAAACTGCGCGTCGTCCACGAGCAGCACGTCGACGTTCCGGTAGCGCTCGCGGAACTCGATGATCCGCTCGTAGCGGATGGCGTTGATCATCTCGTTCATGAACCGCTCGGACGAGATGTAGGTCAGCAGCGACTGGCGGTGATGGCTCGCCACGTATTGCCCGATGGCGTGCATCAGGTGCGTCTTGCCCAAGCCCACGCCGCCGTACAGGAACAGCGGATTGTACGAGCGACCGGGCGCCTCGGCCACCGCCCTGGCCGCCGCGTTGGCGAACTGGTTCGACGGGCCGACGACGAAGGTCTCGAACGTGTAGCGGTGGTTCAGGCCAGCCGGGCCCTGGATCGAACCGTTCTGGACCGCGAGGTCCTCCGGTGCACGGATGAGCAATTCCTCCGCTGGAGACGGGGAGGGCATGGCCGTGCCGTCCGCAGGCACGAACGACACGACAGCGCCGGGCCGTCCCGCTTCGGCCACCGCCTCGGCAAGGATCGAGGCGTAGTGCCGCAGCAGCCAGTCACGGACCGTGGCGTCGGGCACCTCGACGATGAGGGTGTCGCCGTCCTCGCGGAGAAAACGCGTCGGCTTGAACCAGGTCAGAAACGTATGACGGTTCAGCTTCGCTTCGACCCGCGCGAGGACCCGCTCCCAGATGTGCTCGCTCATCGAAACAATCAGGACCGCCCGTAAGACGTGCCGACTTTCGCCGGAAATTGCTGGGCCATGACGACCGCGTGACCAGGCGAAAACCGTCGGAAACGCCGGATTTACCGTTGTATTGGACTTCGCTTACCTGACGGAGCCCGATTTTGCGTGCCCGCGTGGGCCACCGGCAGGCGAAACCGCGATCTTTTCCACAGTTTTTTCCACAGCTGTGGAAAAGTGGCTGCATGATGGGGTTGCGCTGCGGCCGGGAGGCGAGTGTAGCAGAGGGGAGACGACCCCGAAAGCGTTGCGCCGAGGCGCTCCAGAGATTGACACCTGCGTGCGCCTGAACTACCATCGGCAGTTCGCGGTCGAGGTGTGGCCGCAGACACTTCGAGCGCCCGGCAGTCCCGGTCACGCTCCCGGATCCAGCAGCCATGAAGCGTACTTTTCAGCCCAATAATCGTCGCCGCGCGCGCACTCACGGCTTCCTCGTGCGGATGAGCACGAAGAACGGCCGCCTGGTCCTGAAGCGCCGTCGCGCCAAGGGTCGCAAGCGCCTCTCCGTCTCGTCCGAGGGCTGAGGGCCGCGGCCGCCATGCGGCGCACCCTTCGTCCTCGCGAGCGTATCCGTCGCCGGCCTGAGTTCCTCCAGGCTTACGAGCAGGGTCGCAAGCACCACGCGCGCTTCATGACCGTGTTCGCGCGTGAATCGGCCGCTCCAGCCGCCAGGCTCGGTGTCTCGGCCACCCGCAAGTTCGGACCCGCCGTCGTCCGCAATCGCGCCAAGCGGCGGGCGCGCGAGTTGTTCCGGCACCACAAACCCATGTCCGGCGTCGACCTGGTCATCATCCCGCGTCGCGGATTCGACACGGCGGTCTTCGAGGAGCTCGAGCGCGACTACCTCGCTGCCCTCCGCCGCCTGCGGGTTCGTGTCCCCGACACCAGGGACCCGCGGTCGTGACGCCAGGTCTTGCCGCCCGCGTCGCGCTCGTCGCGATCCGGACCTACCAACTCACCCTGTCCCCGTTGTTTGCCGGCAGTTGCCGGTTCGAGCCCTCCTGCTCGCGCTACGCCATGGCGGCGATCGAGCAGCACGGGTTCGTCCGGGGCACGTGGCTTGCCGCCCGGCGGCTCGCCCGTTGTCACCCGCTGGGCGGATCGGGCCTCGACCCGGTGCCGCCGCCGTCGCGTTGACGCGTCCAGTTCCCAGGTCTCCCATACATGGAAAAGCGTGTCCTGCAGGCTGTCCTGCTCTCCCTGGCGGTACTGCTCCTCTACCAGAACTTTCTCGCGCCTCGTCGGCCGCCGCAGCAGGAGACGCCGACGGCCCAGTCGGGCAGTTCACCCGCTGCTCCGGCCGCTCCGGCGGCCGGGCAGCCGGCCGCCGCCCCGGCCACGGCCGGTGAGCCCGCGTCGCCGGCCGCTCAAGCAGCGCTGCCTGCCAGCCTGGCACCGGCCGGAGGCGCGCGCGTCGTCGTCGAGTCGGACCAGATCCGCGCGGAGTTCTCGACGCGGGGCGCAGTTCTGCTGAGCTGGACGCTGAAGCAGTACCCCGGCAGCAGCGGTGATCCGCTCGACCTGCTGCCCGTGGCGACCAACGTGAACGCCTGGCCCTCGTTCGCGCTCACCACGAACGACGAAGTCACCAACAACACGCTGGCACAGGCGAGCTTCACGCCGAACGTGACGACCCTGGACCTGCGTGGCACGGGTGGACGCACGCTCCGGTTCGACTACACCGACCCGTCAGGGCTGAGGGCGACCAAGATCTTCACGTTTCAACGCGACGGCCAGCCGTTCCTCATGGGGTTCTCGGCGCAGGTGCTCCGTAACGGCCAGCCGCAGAACTTCACGATCCACTCGGGCCCGGGCATCGGCGATATCGAGCGGGCCCAGGCGTCGGGCGGGTTCCTCTTCGGCTCCTACTACCAGCCGCCAGCCGGCATCACCTACGGCGAGGACATCGAGCGCCTGCCGGTGGACGGCTTCGCGGAGCAGCGCGTGTTCGAGCGGGTGTTCGACTACGCCGGCGCCGACGACCACTACTTCCTCGGCGCGGCGCTCCTCGATCGACAGACGCGCGTGGAGTATGCGGCGCACCCGGTGCAGACGGCGGCCGGTCCCCGGTCGCTCGTGTCCTACGCACTCTCGTTCCCGGAGCCGCCGAGCGAGGTGAAGTTCTACCTCGGCCCGAAGGACTTCGACCAGCTGATGTACTCGGACCAGCAACTCGTACGCACGATCCACTTCGGCTGGTTCGCGTGGCTCGTCGTGCCCCTGCTGCGCGCGCTCAAGTGGGTCAACCAGTACGTGGGCAACTACGGCTGGTCGATCATCGTGCTCACCGTCCTGATCAACATCGTCATCTTCCCGCTGCGGCACAAGAGCGTCGTCTCGATGCGCAAGATGCAGCAGATCCAGCCGCGCGTGAAGGCGATCCAGGAGCGCTACTCGCACCTGAAGACCACCGACCCGGCGCGGCAGAAGATGAACCAGGAGCTGATGGAGCTGTACAAGACCGCGGGCGTGAACCCGGCGAGCGGCTGCGTGCCGATGCTGCTGACCATGCCCGTGCTCTTTGCGTTCTACTCGCTCCTCAGCGTCGCCATCGAACTGCGCGGCGCGCCGTTCATGCTGTGGATCACCGACCTGTCCCAGTACGATCCCTACTACATCACGCCGATCATCATGGGCGCGACGATGTTCTGGCAGCAGTGGATCACGCCGGCCGCAGGCATGGACCCGGCGCAGCAGCGCATCATGATGATCATGCCGCTGATGTTCATGGTCTTCCTGCTGTGGGCGCCGAGCGGGCTGGTCATCTACTGGCTCTTCAGCAACATCCTGACCATCGGTCAGCAGTACCTTACGAACTACATCGTGGGCCCGCCGCCGGCGCAGCCGGCACGCGCCTGACGACCGGGACGATCACATGAGCACGCAGGACACCGTTCAAGAGGAGATCGCCGACTTCGTCCGCGACGTCGTCGGCGCGATGGGTCTGGATGTCTCGGTCACGTCGAGCAGCAATGCCGACGGCGTGCGCGTGGACATCGCCGGCGACGAGGGTGAGCTGCTCGTGCGCCGCAAAGGCGAGGCGCTCGACGCACTGCAGCACCTGGTGAACGCCATCTGGCGTGACCGGATGGCGCGCGACGGCCGCATCGTCGTCGACTGCCTGGACTTCCGGAAGGGCAAGGACGCGGAGTTGCGGCAGATGGCGCGGTTCCTCATCGAGAAGGCGAAGTCGACGAGGATGCCGCAGGAGATGGGGCCGCTCAATTCCTACTCACGTCGGCTGGTGCACCTCGAGGTGTCGCTCGACCCCGAGGTCACCTCGGAGAGCCAGGGCGACGGGGCGGTGAAGACCGTCATCATAGCCCCGCGCTGAAGGGCCGGCGGATGGAGCGGGCGCCCGACGACCTCATCGTCGCGCCGGCCACGGGGCTGGGCGGAGCGCTCGCCGTCGTGCGGGTGACCGGCACCGGCGCGCTCGCACTGGCGTCGAGGCTCGCCGGTCGCGAGACATGGGTGCCCAGGCAGGCGACGCGCGCTCGCCTCCGTCTCGCCGAAGGGACGACCGAGGACGCCGTGGTCACGACGTGGGTCGGCCCGCACTCCTACAGCGGGCAGGACCTGGTGGAGATCAGCACCCATGGCAGTCAGGTCATCGTGGACCTCGTGCTGCGGACGTGCACCGGGCTTGGCGCGCGACTGGCCAGGCCGGGCGAGTTCACGCTGCGGGCGTACCTGAATCAACGGATGGACCTGCTGCAGGCCGAGGCAGTTGCCGATCTCGTGTCGGCGACGACGGCCGCGCAGGTGCGGGTGGCGTCGGCGCATCTCGAGGGGACGCTCAGCCAGCGGATCCGCTCGATGGGCGACGCGATCGCCGAGATGCGCGCGCTGCTCGAGGCGTCGCTCGACTTCCCGGACGAAGGCTTCCACTTCATCACGCCCCACGAACTCGTCGCGCGCCTGGGCGCGTTGCAGGAGGTGTGTGCGCGGCTGCTCGGATCGGCCGATGCGGGGCGGCGCCTCCACGATGGTGCGACGGTGGTGGTCGCAGGACGGCCGAATGCGGGGAAGTCGAGCCTGTTCAACGCGCTGCTGCGGCGGCCGCGGGCGATCGTGACGGAGGTACCGGGCACGACGCGCGACCTGTTGACCGAGTCGACCGAGATCGCCGGCGTGCCGGTCACGCTCGTGGACACGGCAGGGCTGCGCGAGACGGCAGACGTCGTGGAGCGCGAAGGGGTGACGCGGGCCGAGGCGTCGCTCGCAGCGGCGGATCTCGTGCTGCTGGTCGTCGATCTGCAGGCCTCGCACGAGGATCTCGATTGCGCCCGGAGGCTCTGGGAGTCGCTCGCGCCAGACCAAGCGGTGCTCGTGCTGAGCAAGGTGGACGCGTGGGGCGACACCATCGACGACCCCGATTGGGTGCCATCGACGGCCCTGCGCGTGAGTGCCATGACAGGCGCCGGGATCGACGCGCTCGAGTCGTTCCTCGCTGCGACGCTCGGCAGGTCCAGCTGGGAGGGCGAGACGCTGACGCGGGCGCGTCACCGCGATCTGATGTGGCGATGTGCAGACGCGCTGACGCGTGCATCGACGCTTGCGGCGTCGGGTGCCTCGGAGGAGTTCGTGCTCGTGGAACTGCACGATGCACTCACGGCGCTCGAGGATCTGCGGGGTGTGGAGACGCCAGACGACGTGCTCGCGACGATCTTCGGGACGTTCTGTATAGGTAAGTAGGTGGTAGCGGGTAGCGGGTATCGGGTTGCGGGCCCACCGTTGATTCGTAGCCGTCGGGCCCGCCCCACGGCCCGCACTGAGTGTTCGTAGCCGTCGGGCCTTGCCTTACGGACTGGATTGATCTCGTAGCCGTCGGGCCCTGCCCGACGGGTGATGATGTTTCGTAAGCCATGACTGACTCATTTCCGTCCCGCACCGACATCGTCGTGATCGGCGCCGGCCACGCCGGCATCGAGGCGGCGTGGGCGGCTGCGCGCCTCGGAGTCGATGCCGTCGTGTGCACCCTGTCGCGGGAAACAATCGGGCAAATGCCCTGTAATCCAGCGATCGGTGGGACCGCGAAGGGTCATCTCGTCCGGGAGATCGATGCGCTCGGCGGGTTGATGGGCGAGGCCATCGACGCCACGGGAATCCAGTTCCGCCTCCTGAACCGAAGCCGCGGTCCGGCGGTGTGGTCGCCGCGGGCCCAGGCGGACAAGCGGTTGTACGCTCGGTACGTACGCGATCGACTCGAGAATGAGCCTCGCATCCGCCTCGCCTACGCGCACGTTGCGGCGCTGGAAGTCGAAGGCGGGGCAGTCGCCGGGGTGCGCCTGGCGTCAGGACATGTCATCGAAGCACGCCAGGTCGTGGTCACCACGGGCACGTTCCTCGACGGCCTGATTCACATCGGTCCCGTACAGCGGCCTGCCGGTCGCTTCGACGAACCGGCTGCGGTCGAGCTCGCGGCATCGCTCCGGAGTCTCGGCCTCCCGGGTGGACGGCTCAAGACGGGCACACCGCCGCGGATCCACCGGTCATCCATCGATTTCAGCGCACTCACGCTCCAGCCCGGTGACGAGGAACCGGTGCCCCTGTCCTTCGCCACGACCGCGATACGGCAGCCACAGGTGTGCTGCCACACGGCGCGAACCACTGGAAGAGTGCACCAGCTCGTCCGCAGGCATATCGGCTCGTCCCCTTTGTACAACGGGGCGATCACGGGAATAGGACCGCGGTACTGTCCGTCGCTGGAGGACAAGATCATGCGCTTTCCGGACAAGGAGGCGCATCAGTTGTTCCTGGAGCCCGAGGGACTCGACGTCGACGAGGTGTACATCAACGGCTTCTCCATGAGCTTGCCCGCCGACGTCCAACACGAGCTCGTCCGTGCGCTTCCGGGCTGTGAGCAGGCCGAGATGATGCGGCCCGGGTACGCTGTGGAGTACGACTTCATCCAGCCGACCGCGCTGGACCACACGTTGGCGGTCCGGTCGGTAGGTGGTCTGTTCCTGGCGGGACAGATCAACGGGACGTCCGGGTACGAGGAAGCGGCGGCGCAGGGCTGGCTGGCTGGCGTGAATGCCGCATTGCGGGTAACGGGGGAGGCGCCGTTCACGTTGGGGCGCCACGAGGGCTACATCGGGATTCTCGCGGACGACCTGGTGTCGCGCGGGTGCCTGGAGCCCTATCGGATGTTCACGTCGCGCGCCGAGCACCGGTTGCTCCTGCGGATCGACAATGCGGATCTGCGGCTGACGCCGCATGGGCGACGGCTCGGCACCGTGACGGATGAGCGCTGGGAAAGGTTCTCGGAGCGCCGAAGGCGGCACGCCTCGAACACGTCGCGACTGGAGCACACGATGGTGCGGCTGCCATCCCGGGCGCGTGCTCCAGCATCGGAGGCGTTGCGGAATCCGGACATTCGGTTGGCAGATCTGATTGCCCGCGAGCATCTGCAGCTCGAGCTCGATCCGCTCGCCCCGTCGCTGGACGTTGCGAGCCTGGATGCGGATTTCCGCTATGTCGGGTACCTGAAGCGGCAGGAGCGGGAGGTCGGTCGGGCAGCCCGGCACGACGCGCAGCGGGTGCCGGAGTGGTTCTCCTTCGACGGACTGCCAGGCTTGTCGCGGGAGTTGCAGCAACGTTTGGCCGAGGCGCGCCCGGGTACGGTGGGGCAGGCTGGGCGCATACCCGGCGTGACCCCGGCGGCCCTGGCGCTGATATCGGCGGCAATCTCACGGGGTCGCACTCAGCGGCCGGCCGACTGCGCTGAGATGTCGCCGGCTGACCCGCGGCACGAAACACCAGAATCGATTGCGGCGCGTCCTGCCTGATCCGCCATGCCAGACGCGAACGAACGCATCGAACGAGCGTTATTGCGGTTCGGCATCCGACTCGAACCGGCGAAGGTTCAGGAGCTGGCGACGTATTTCGCGCTGCTGGCGCGCTGGAACACGCGGATGAATCTCACGGCCTTCGACGAGGGGGATGCCGCGCTGGAGCGCCTCATCATCGAACCGGTGATTGCCGCCGGAAGTATCGACGCCGATGCGCGCACGCTCGTGGACGTCGGGTCCGGGGGCGGATCGCCTGCCGGGCCACTGAAAGTGGTCCGCCCCGACGTGTCGCTGACGATGGTCGAGGTGAAGAGTCGGAAGGCCGTGTTCCTGAGGGAGGTCGTGCGGCACCTCGGTTGGCAGGATGCTCGAGTCGAGAATGACCGCTTCGAGGAAGTCCTCAAGCGGGCGGGAAGGCACCGCAGTTTCGATGTGCTGTCGATGCGCGCTGTGCGCGCGGGAGAGCAGGAGTTGCGGCTGTTTGCGAACGCCTTGAAGCCCGGCGGGCAACTGTTGTGGTTTCTCAGCTCAGCCCAAGAAGTTGCTGA
>JAEYZV010000096.1 GCA_023427865.1 Acidobacteriota bacterium | reverse complement strand
CCCCAACCCCCCCCAGTGGGGGGCGGGCGCGGGGCGCGCGCCCTACCGACGGCGCCCCACCAATGGCGCCCTACCGCTGCAGTTCCGCGATGAGCGCGGGGACGACCTCGAACAGGTCGCCGGCGATGCCGTAGTCGGCAATCTCGAAGATCGGCGCTTCGGGATCCTTGTTGATGGCCACGATCGTCCGCGCGCCCTTCATGCCCACCACGTGCTGGATCGCGCCCGAGATGCCGAGCGCGAGGTACAGCTTCGGCGCCACGGTCTGCCCCGAGCTGCCGATCTGCCGGTCCATCGGCAGCCAGCCGTTGTCGCAGATGGGACGCGATGCCGCGATCTCGGCGCCGAGCGCCTCGGCCAGTTGCCTCACCAGGTCGAGGTGCTCCGGCCCCTTGATGCCTCGCCCTACCGAGACGATGCGCTCGGCAGCCGTGAGATCGACGGCCTGCTTGCTCTCCTTGAACGGCGTCTCGGGCTGCTGCCTCACCGCGCCGGCGTCGATCGACACCGCGTGCGTGGCGACTGGCGCACTGCCCTTCGCGACCGTGTCCGCGCGCACCGCGCCTGCCTGCAGCGTGGCGAAATGCGGCACCGCACCGACCGCCCGCACGTCGGCAAGCAGACGGGCCTGGAACACCGGACGCGTGAACCTGAAGCCGTCGCCGTCTGCCGCTATCGCCACGCAGTCGGAGACGAGGCCTCGCGCCAGCCGCGTGGAGAGCTTCGGCATGAAGTCGCGCGCCTGGTACGTGTGCGCCGCGAGCACCAGCGACGGTGACGATGCGCCGATCACGTCAGCAAACGCCGACACGTAGCCGTCGGCCGTGTAGTTGGCGACCGCCGCGTGCTCGATCACCAGCACCTGTGCGACCTGCGCTTCGGCAAGCGAGGACGCGACGGCGCCGATGCCCTGGCCCGCCACCGCAATCGTCACCGGCTGCCCGAGCGCCTGGGCGGCCGCCACGGCCTCCCACGTCGCGCGATGGACCTGCCCGCCGTTGTGTTCCGCGATCACGAGAATCATTGCGCCACCACCCGCGCGTCCTCGCGCAGCGCCCGCACCAGTTCCCGCGCGGCCTCAGCCGGAGTACCGCCGATCATCCGAGTCTCCTTCTGCTTCTCCGGTGCCCTGAGGTCCACCACCTGCAGCGCCGGCTGCACGCCCGCGGCCGCGACGGCGCGAATCTCCTTCTTCTTGGCCGCCATGATGCCCTTGAGCGTCGCGTAGCGCAGCTGGTTGATGCCGCTCTGGATGGTGAGCAGCGCCGGCAGCGGCATCTGCAGCCACTGGAACCAGCCCCCCTCGAGTTCGCGCTTGACGCGCACGGCGCCGCCCTCCACCTGCACGTCCATGATGATGGTCGCGTGCGCCACGCCGAGCCGCTCGGCGAGGATCACGCCCGTCTGGCCGAAGCCCATGTCGTCCGACTGCAGCCCGGTCAGCACGAGGTCGGGCGACTCGGGGCCGATGGCGCCAGCCAGTGCCTCGGCGACCGGAAATGCGTCGGCCTGTGCCAACGCGTCGCCTTCCACGTGGATCGCGCGGTCGGCGCCGCGCGCGAGCGCCTCGCGCAGCACCTGCGTGACGCGGGCGGGCCCCGCCGAGACGGCAATCACCTCGCCGCCGTGCGCTTCGCGAAGGCGGAGCGCCGCCTCGAGCGCGTAGGCGTCGGGCTCGTTCATCTCGAACTCGGCATCCGCGTCACGGATCCAGGTCCGCGCCTCGTTCGGACGCACCTGGACCTCGCGGTTGACGACCTGCTTGATGCAAACGGCAATCTTCATGGAAGCGACTCGGCAGGATATCGATGCGGACGACGGGCGGCAGGCGACCAGCCGGGACGGGCGGACCAGGTCCGGCCGCGACACCGGTGCAGCCCGAGTCCATTGGTGGCGGCGCCGGACCTCGTCCGGCGCGCGCGTCAGGTCAGGACTCGTACGCCTTGAGCAACAGCGACGCGTTGGTGCCGCCGAACCCGAACGAGTTCGACAGCGCGTACCGGATGCGACCGCTGCGCGCCACATGCCGCACGTAGTCCAGGTCGCACGCCGGGTCGGGATTGTCGAGGTTCACCGTCGGCGGCATCGCCTGGTGGCGAATCGCCAGGGCGGTGATGCCCGCCTCGAGCCCGCCGGCCGCCCCGAGCAGGTGCCCCGTCATCGACTTGGTCGACGACACCGCCAGTTCGCGGGCGTGATCGCCGAATGCCGTCTTGATGGCCTGCGTCTCGGTCGGGTCGTTGACCGGCGTCGACGTGCCGTGGGCGTTGATGTAATCGACGAGCGACGGATCGATGCCGGCCTTGCGCATCGCCATGCGCATGGAGCGCACGGCGCCCTCGCCGCCTTCCGGCTGCCCGGTCATGTGGAAAGCGTCCGACGTGCTGCCGTAGCCGACCACCTCTGCGTAGATCGTGGCGCCACGGCCGCGTGCGCGCTCGAGCTCCTCGAGGATCACGATGCCGGCGCCCTCGCCGATGATGAAGCCGTCGCGGTCCCTGTCGAACGGCCGGCAGGCCTTCTCCGGCGCGTCGTTGCGCGTCGAGAGCGCCCGCATCGATCCGAACCCGCCGACGCTCATCGGCGTGACCGCCGCCTCGGCGCCGCCGGTGATCATCACGTCGGCGTCGCCGCGTTTGATGATTTCGTAGGAGTCGCCGATGGCGTGCGCCGACGCCGAGCAGGCCGTGCACGAGGCCTGGTTGGGTCCGCGGGCGCCGAATCGGATCGACACCTGGCCCGAGGCCAGGTTGATGATCGCCGACGGAATGAAGAAGGGCGAGATCTTGCGCGGCCCGCCGGCGAGATACGCCTCGTGCTCGCGCTCGATGGTGCCGAACCCGCCGATGCCGGACGCGATGTACACGCCGACGTCGACCGAGTTCTCCCGCGTGATCTCCAGCCGCGCGTCGTCGACGGCGAACTGGCTCGCCGCGATCGCGTACTGGATGAAGGGGTCGATCTTCTTGACCTCCTTCTTCTCGACGAAGTCCAGCGGGTCGAAGCCCTTGACCTCACCCGCAATCTGCGTCGAGAACGCCGACGCGTCGAAGTGGGTGATGCGGGCAATGCCCGTCCGGCCGGCGCACAGCGCCTCCCAGTTGGCCTCGGTGCCAATCCCGAGCGACGATACCAGCCCGACTCCCGTCACCACGACTCGCCTGGACACTCCCCCTCCGTCCCCGGTTCCGTTCCGGTGTGGCAGTTGCTACTTCTTGGCCTTGCCGGTGCCGTGCTGCTCGATGTAGGCAATCGCCTCGCGCACGCGCGTGATCTTCTCGGCGTCGTCGTCGGGAATCTCGACCCCGAACTCCTCCTCGAACGCCATCACCAGTTCGACGACGTCGAGCGAGTCCGCCCCGAGATCGTCCACGAAGGACGCGTCCGGCGTGACCTCTTCCTCGTCCACGCCGAGCTGCTCCACGATGATGCTCTTGACCTTGTCTGCCACAGCCGACATCTGAAACTCCTCCTGCTCAGGCATACATGCCGCCGTTGACGGCGAGCACCTGCCCGGTGATGTACCCAGCCGCATCTGATGCGAGGAAGCACACCGCCGCGGCCACATCCTCCGGCGTGCCCAAACGTCCGAGCGGGATCGCCGACGCCCAGTTGGCCTGGGCGTCCGAGCTGATGTCCCGCGTCATGTCCGTGTCGATGAGCCCCGGGGCCACCACGTTCACCGTGATGGACCGCGAGGCGACTTCGCGCGCGAGCGCCTTAGAGAAGCCGATGATGCCGGCCTTCGTTGCCGCGTAGTTGGTCTGCCCGGGGTTGCCGCTCTGGCCGACCACCGAACTGATGCTGATGATGCGCCCCGCGCGCTGCTTCAGCATCGTCTTCAGCACGGCCTGCGTGCAGAGGAACGTGCCCGTGAGGTTGGTGGAGACGACCGCGTCCCAGTCCTCGCGCTTCATCCGCAGCAGCAGTTGATCGCGCGTGATGCCGGCGTTGTTGACGAGGACGTCGATCCGGCCGAACCGTTCGAGCGTCGTCTCGATGACCCGCTGCACGGCCTCGGCATCGGACACGTCGGCCGCAACCGCGAGCGCCTGTCCGCTCGCCGCCGTGATCTCGGCAGCGACCGCCTCTGCCGCGTCTCCGCGCGACGTCACCACGACGGCCGCGCCGGCTCCCGCCAGCGTGAGGGCCGTCTGCCGGCCGATGCCGCGCGACGCGCCGGTGACCACCGCCACCTTGCCTGTTAGGTCGATCCTCACGATCCCGAGACGAGCGCCTCCACCGCCACCAGTTGTTCAGGGGTGCCGAAGCTCACCACCTGGGCCTCCCTGTCGATCTTGCGCACGAGGCCCGCAAGCACCGTTCCCGGGCCGACCTCGACGTACCTGCGCACGCCGGCCGACACAAGATACCCGATGACGTCCTCCCAGCGCACGGCGCCCGAGACTTGTGCGACGAGCGCATCGATGGCCGCAACCCCGTCGCGCTTGGGCTGGCCGTCGACGTTGGCGACGACCGGGAAGCGAGGCGCCTGCACGGCGAGCGCACGCAGTTCGGGCTCGAGCCGCGCCTGCGCCGGAGCCATCAACGCGCAATGGAACGGCGCGCTCACGTTGAGCGGGATCACGCGCTTGGCACCACGCGTCTTTGCCTCGGCACCGGCGCGCTCGACCGCAGCCTTGGCGCCGGCAATCACCACCTGGCCAGGCGCATTGAGGTTCGCAGGACTCACGACCTGCCCCTCGGCGACCGCTTCGCACGCCGCCGCCACCGCGACCGCGTCCAGCCCGAGGATTGCCGCCATCGCGCCCTCGCCCACCGGCACGGCCTCCTGCATGTACCGACCGCGATGCGCGACGATGCGCACGGCATCGGCAAACGCGAAGGTGCCTGCCGCGACGTGAGCGGAGTACTCGCCGAGCGAGTGCCCGGCGGCGAACGCGGGCGTGATGCCGCGCGCCTCGAGCACGCGCTGGGCGGCGATGCTGGTCGCGAGAATGGCCGGCTGCGTGTTCTGGGTGAGCGTGAGCTCGTCCTCGGGGCCCTCGAAGCAGAGCGTGCTCAAGGCACGGCCGAGCGCCGCGTCGGCTTCTTCGAACGCCGCGCGCGCTTCGGGGAAGGTGTCGGCAAGCGCCCTGCCCATGCCGACGGCCTGGGAACCCTGTCCGGGAAACAGAAAGGCAATCATTCAGCGTGTCCGTGCGGCACGGCCGCATGCGCGTCCGCCGTGGCCAGCAGTCCCTGTTGCAGGCGCGCCACGAGCCGCTCGCGCGCGAACCGCGCCGCCAGTCGTACGCCCGTGGCGATGGCGCGCGACGACGAGCGCCCGTGCCCGATCACGCAGACGTGACGCAGGCCGAGCAGCGGCGCGCCGCCGTACTCCGAATAGTCGAGCCGCGCGCGGAAGCGCCTCAGGGCGCCACGCGTGAGCACGGCGCCGACCTGTGCGGTCACCGACCGGGCAACTTCTTCGGCCATCAGCGCGTCGATGGCCTCGACGAGCCCTTCGGCCGTCTTCAGCACCACGTTGCCGGTGAACCCATCGCACACGATGACGTCGGCTGCCCCGGAGAACAGCTCCGAGGCATCGAGGTTGCCGACGAAGTGCAGTCGCGTCGCCGCGATCTGCGCATGCGCCTGGCGCACCAGCGACGTGCCCTTGCCGGCTTCCTCGCCGTTGGACAGCAAGCCGACGCGCGGTCGCTCCGCGCCGAGCACCACCGACGCGTACGCGGCGCCGAGCCGCGCAAACACCACGAGGTGGTCGGGCCGGCAACTGACGCTCGCGCCGGCGTCCACGAGCACGGCCACGCCGTCGCGCGTCGGGATGGTCGCGGCGAGCGCCGGGCGATCGATGCCGTCGATCAGGCCGAACGCCCGGTGCGCCGCCATCACGGCGGCGCCGGAATGCCCGGCGGTGAAC
>JAEYZV010000548.1 GCA_023427865.1 Acidobacteriota bacterium | reverse complement strand
GTGCCGAGGCTGGCGCGGTCCCGCGGGCGACGTCCTGCCGTGGCTGCGGCGAGTGCGGCGTCACCGGCGCTGCCGCCGGGGAACCCATCCCTTTCGCGGCCGCTGCTGCACGCTCGCCCGCGGCAGGCGCTGCAGCCGCCACTGCCGCTTCCTTTCGGGGCGCTGCGCCCACACCCCTTGGTGCTGGCGACGGCCTGGCGGGCGTGTCCGGGCCCGCCGGACCGTCGATCTCCGCGGTCAGCGCCTGCAGGCGGCCCTGCAGCCTCGCCACGTCGCGATGGGCCGGGTCGATCCTCACGATCGCCTCGATCGCCCGCCGCGCGCCCGCCACGTCGTCCTGATCGAGGGCGCGACTGGCCTGCGCCACGAGCCGCGCAATCCGCTGTGCCCGCGATCGTCCGGCGAGCGCCTGCTGCACGGCGAGCGCGTCTGCGGCATCCGGCGCCAGTGCGAGCGCCTCGGCCACGAGCGCTTCGGCGTCCTCGAGCCTGTCCTGCTGCAGCGCCAGTCGGGCGCGGGACGTGAGGCTGGCGAGCTGCCGCGCGTCCACCCGCGCCTGCAGTGCCTGTCGCAGACGCCCGATTTCTGCGTGCTGGGGGGCGATCTCGACGAGCGCCGCGAGGGCGAGTTCGGCGTCCTCGATCGTTCCGGTGTGGACTGCATCGTCGGCCCGACCGAATGCGTCCTGCGCGCGAAGTCCGATGCGCCGGGCCTGGAGCTTCTGGCGCAGCGGCAGCACGTCGCTCGGTGGCGCCGACGACTCGAGCTTCTGCAACAGCCCGGACGCCGTCGTGAGGTCGCCCTGCTCGATCGCTTCTTCTGCCTCGCGCAGCAGTTCGCGACGGGAGGTCGTGACGTCCCTTCCCGGCGTCACCATCGTCGGCTCGGCGGGCCGGACGATGAGCGTGTGCTCCGGATCGAGGCGCCGGGCCAGCGCCAGGAACTCGCGCTCGAGCGCCGACGCGTCAGCGGGACGCGCGTTGGCATCCTTCTCGAGGCACCTGGCGATGGCCCGGATCAGCGCCGACGGTGCGTCGGGCACGCAGCTCTCGATGGCGCGTGGCTGCTCGCCGACGATCTGCCTGGAGACGTGATACAGGTTGTCGCCGCCGAACGCCTGCCGGCCGGTGATCAGCTCGTAGGCGACCGCGCCCACCGAGAAGATGTCGCTGCGGGCATCCACGGGCTGCCCCTGGATCTGCTCGGGCGACATGTACTGCGGCGTGCCGACGATCATGCCGGCCATGGTCATCCCCGAGGCCTCGTGGCCGTAGGCGATGCCGAAATCCACGAGGCGAAGCGCGCCGGTGCCCTGGGCGATGAGCAGGTTCGACGGCTTGACGTCGCGGTGGACGATGCCGCTCCGGTGAGCATGCCCGAGGCCGGCGCACAGTTCCGAGAGCCAGTGCACCTTGCGGGCGAGCGGCACCTGTTCGGCGCCCCGGATGACCTGCGCCATCGTCCGGCCCGCGATGAACTCCATCGCGAGGTACGGGTTTCCCTCGTGCTCACCGACGGCGTAGATGCTGACGATATTGGGGTGGTGGACGCGCGCGGCGAGCCGGGCTTCGCGGAGGAAACGCCGCCGGGTCTCCTCGTCGGGGACGCGCAGGACCTTTATCGCGACCGGCCGGTCGAGCAGTGGATCGAACCCGAGATACACGACCCCCATACCGCCCTGGCCGAGGCGATCGCGCACGTCATAGGGTCCGATGCGTCCTGGAAGCTCTTCCACTGGTCAGTCGCCGTACTGTAAACGATCGGCAGCTGAGGCCGGGCACCTGAACGGTTGTTCTTCCGGACAGTCGCGGAGCGTTACACCAGCTAACGACCATGAGCGACCTCCCCGCACAAATCGGTCGGTATCACGTTCAACGTCTGCTCGGCGAAGGCGGCATGGGCGTGCTGTACCTGGCCGTCGATCCGGTCCTGGACCGCCACGTCGCCCTCAAGCTGCTGCGCGTCGACAGCGCGGAGCTGCGGCGCCGGTTCGTCCGCGAGGCCCAGTCGGCCGCCCGGATCCAGCACCCGAACATCGTCACCGTGTACGACGTGGGCGACCACGACGGGCAGCTGTACATCGCGATGGAGTACATCGACGGCGACACACTCGCCTCGCTGATCCGCGATCAGGTGCCGTTCTCGCCCATCCGCAAGCTGGACATCATCGACGACATCGCCGACGGGCTCGGCTTCGCGCACCAGCGCGGCATCATCCATCGCGACATCAAGCCCGCGAACCTGATGATCACGCGCTCCGGGCTCGTGAAGGTGCTCGACTTCGGCATCGCGCGCGTCGCCCATCGCCAGACCGGCGAGATCGAGGGGCCCACGCTCGTCGGCACCCCGGCCTACATGGCGCCCGAGCAGCTCGAAGGCGCGGAGGCCGACGCGCGGTCCGACATCTACGCCGTCGGCCTGGTCACCTACGAGCTGTTCACCGGGCGACGCGCGTTTGCCGGCGCGACGACGGCCGACGTCCTCGAGCTCGTGCTCGCCGCACGTCCGACGCCGATCGAGCAGCTCGTGCCGGAGATCGATCCGGAGCTCCGTCGTGTCGTGGGCAAGGCGATGGCGCGGCAGCCGGCCGACCGCTACCCCGACCTGCAGGCGTTCAGGAAGGACCTGGCGCGGGCCCGCCGCAACGCGATGGCGGCCTCGGCCGACGACGCGACGATCGTCGTGGGCCGACCGGTGCCCGTTGCACCGGCGGCTGGTGCTCCGCCGCCGCTGCCGGTCCCGATCGGGAACGCACGTGCGGACGGGGCGTCGGCATCGCGACCCCCCGCTCCCACCGAGCCGGCCACGACGGCTGGCCGCACCGACGAGACCGTTTTCGCACCGCTCACCGGGGTCGGCCCCGCGCCGACTGCCGAGACGCGCCAGGCGCCGGCCTTCGACTCCGGCCCGGTGCCGGTGCCGTTG
>JAEYZV010000090.1 GCA_023427865.1 Acidobacteriota bacterium | reverse complement strand
CGTATGGGAGCCCAGGCCCGCGTCGCATGGACTGCCGCTCGGCTCGTTCGACGGGTACGCGGACGCGATCGAGAGCGCGCTGTACCTCGTGAACCGCGAGCCGGTGCCGGAGGCGCTCGACTGGATCGAGACGGAGACGGCGCGCATGCTCGCCATGCAGAAGCCGTCGGGGCACCTCGAGCACTGGTACGGCGAAGGCAACTTCAACCGCACGCTGCTGCTCTACGCGCTGATGAAGTCGCAGGGCGTGATGCCGGCCGACACGGCGCCGGGCCTGCGGCTCGGTGCGGTACGCGACGGCGATCGCCTGCGCCTGCACGTCGGCGGCGTGCGGACGGTGCGCCTGCAGTTCGACATCGCACGCCACCGACGCGTCATCAATCTCGCACGCAATTACGTCCGTCTGAACGAGTTCCCCGAGTGGTTCGTGGTGGAGCCCACCTGGCTGTATCGTGTGTCGGGCGGCAACGCCGAGCCGCGCGTGCGCCTCGGGGCCGAGCTCATGCGCGGAGAGTCGTTCGACGCCGGCGAGTGGATCATCGAACCGCTCGGGCCGCCTCCATACGCGAAGTAGACGCGCGTCGGGCAGGGCCCGACGCCTACGTACTCGGTTCAGTTCGGAGCGGCTCGGACCAATCGGCGCCGCCGGGGGCAGTGCGTAGCCGCCGGGCCTCGCCCGGCGGGCACGCGTTTCCCGCCCTACGTCGTCGGCACCCTTCCCCGATTCCTGCGACGGCGTTCCTCGTGCCTGCGGTCGGCCTTCCTGGGTCGGTGCGTTCCCTCGAACGCGGTCCCTGTGCAGCATCTGCCGACTCGACGTTCTAGTTCATGGAGGACCGTCCATGCATCGACGCACGTTCCTGCAGGCCGCGGCGACCGCAACAGGATTGCTGCCATTCGCGGCCCGGCCCGTATCTGCCTTTCGACGCGTCGGTTCGGGCCCCCTGGCGGCCATCGAAGCCGTCCGCGGTGACGGGTCCGGGGTCACCATTCCGGCAACCGCCGTCAAGGACCTGACCGACAGCCTGCGGGGACCGGTGCTCCTCCCCGACAGCGCCGGATACGAGACCGCACGTCACGTCCTCAACGGGGCGATCGATCGTCGCCCGGCGCTCATCGTGCAGCCCACCGGAGCCGCGGACGTGAGTCGCGCCGTCACGTTCGCTGCCGCGCACCAGCTGCTCCTGGCGGTCAAGTGCGGCGGCCACAGCTTCTCCGGGATGTCCACCTGCGACCGCGGCATGATGATCGACCTCTCGCAGATGCGCGGCGTGCGCGTCGACCCGAAGGCCAGGCGCGCGTGGGTCGAGGGCGGCACGCTGCTCGGCCTCGTCGATCACGAAACGGCGGCGCACGGGCTCGTGACCACCATGGGGACCGTGTCGCACACCGGCGTCGGCGGCCTCACCACCGGCGCCGGCTTCGGACGACTCGCCCGCAAGCTCGGGCTCGCCGTCGACAACGTGAAGTCGGTGGACGTGGTCAGCGCCGACGGGCAGCTCCGTCATGCCGACGCGCAGGAGCATCCCGACCTCTACTGGGGCGTGCGTGGTGGCGGCGGCAACTTCGGCATCGTCACGACGTTCGAGTTCCAGTTGCACCCGAGGCCCGCGCAGTTCGTCGCGGGCAACCTCGTGTTCCCGATCGCCTGGGCGCGCGACGTCCTGCGCTTCCTGGCCGACTTCGGCCCGCAGGCGCCCGACGAACTGCAGCTCGACTTCGCGATGCAGCAGCCACCCGGCGACCGGCCGGGTGTGATGGTCATCCAGGCCTGCTACTGCGGCGCCGACGCCGAGCGGGATCTCGCGCCGCTGCGCAAGCTCGGCACGCCAATGGCCGACACGGTGAAAGCCACCGACTACGTGGCCTTCCAGCGCTCCGGTGATTCGACCGACCCACGAGCGCAGGCGCTGTACCTCAAGAGTGGCTTCACGACGGGCCTGAGTGAGCAACTGATCGCCGGGATCCTCGACGGCTTCGACCCGCACCCATCGCGCGCCACGCTGGTGTTCTCGCAGCAGGCAGGCGGCGCGATCGGTCGCGTGCCGGTTGCCGCGTGCGCCTTCCCGCATCGCCATGCGGCGCTCAGCCTGATGCACGCCGTCGGCTGGAAGACCGGGACGGACGGCAGCGCCCACATCGCATCGGCGCGGAAGTACTGGGCCACACTCGAGCCGCTCACGAGCGGCTTCTACGTCAACGAGGTGAACGACGAGTCGCGCGCCGTACTCGATGCCAACTATCGCGAGAACTTCCCGCGCATGGTTGCGGTGAAGAAGCAGTACGACCCGCAGAACCTGTTCCGCCTCAACGCCAACGTCCAGCCGGGTTGACACCGCCGGGGCATCGAACCCGCGCGTCGGGCAAGGCCCGACGCCTACATACCACGATGGTTCGTAGCCGCCGGCCGTGCCGCGGTTCGTACCCGCCGGCCGTGCCCCGGTTCGTAGCCGCCGGGCCTCGCCGGGCGGGTGGCGCTGACCGATCTCTCGTGCCGCGACGGCGCCTCACGCCGCGCGTCGGGCAGGGCCCCACCCCTACGTACGCAAGATGGCTCGTAGCCGCCGGGTCTTGCGCCCGTTGTAGCCGCCGGGCCCTGCCCG
>JAEYZV010000089.1 GCA_023427865.1 Acidobacteriota bacterium | reverse complement strand
CCAGGCCAGACGGGGGGCGAGAGGGAGGCGCTCACGGCCGGGGCCGTCGCCGGCCTCACCGTCTACGACATGCTCAAGGCGGTGGACAAGGACATGGTCATCGACGGCATCACGCTCATCGAAAAGCGCGGCGGCCAGAGCGGGACGAGGAAGAACGCAAGGAGTAAGGAATAAGGAATAAGGAGTAAGGAATAAGGAGTAAGGAGGAAGGAGTAAGGAGGAAGGAGAGGACGAGGAACAAGGAACGAAGGATCAGGCTTTCGAACCCGGAACCCGGAACCCGACACCCGCTACCCGCTACCCGATCATGCCCGTCGCCGTTGCCCAACAACCCCGCGCCTACCGCTTCCCGCCGTCCGTGCCGTCGCGCATCCGGACGCTGGCGCAGATGCCTGCGGACCTGCTGCGCCAGTACCCGCGTCCCGACCTGCTCCAGCAGTGCACGGCCGATGGCCTGCGGCCGCTCTCCACCGAGGGCATGGTCGAGCGCGTGCGCGCCATCGGGCTGGCGCTCGCCGACATGGGCATCGAACCCGGCGATCGTGTCGCGATCGTGTCCGAGACGCGGCAGGAATGGGTGCTGGCCGACCTCGGCATCATCACGGCCCGCGCCATCACCGTCCCGATCTACCCGACCGTCTCCGCGCAGCAGGCGCGCTTCATCCTGCAGGATTCCGGCGCCCGAGGCGTGTTCGTGTCCGACGTGGTGCAGGCCAGGAAGATCCTCTCGGTCAGGCACATGGTGCCCGAACTCGAGTTCATCGCGGTGTTCAGCGACGAGGCCCCGGCATCGGCCGTTCGCGACAGCCATTCGGTCCTGCGGCTCGAGAGCGTCATGGCGCGGGGACGCGCCATCGCCGAAGACGCGGCCGCGGTGGCGCGCTACGAGGCCGGGATCGAGGCGGTCCGGCCCGACGACCTGCTCACCATCATCTACACCTCGGGCACGACGGGTGAGCCGAAGGGCGTGATGCTGACCCACGAGAACGTGATGTCGAACATCCGGGCGGTGGTGCCGGTGCTCGAGCTCACGTCACGAGACGTCGCGCTCAGCTATCTCCCGCTCAGCCACGTGTTCGAGCGGATGGTGACCTACCTGTACCTGCACGAGGGGGTGAACGTCTGTCACGCCGAGTCGATCGAGACGATGGCCCGCGACCTGCAGCTCGTGCGACCGACCGTGATGACGGGCGTGCCGCGCGTCTACGAGAAGCTCCATGCGCGCATCAACGACGCGGTGGCCGAAGGCCCGGCGTTCAGGCGGCGGTTGTTTGCGTGGGCCGTGCGCATCGGCACCGATGCCTCGAAGGCCCGCCGTGAGGGCCGTGCCCTGTCGCCGCTGCTGAAGATGCAGGAGACGGTGGCCGACGGGCTGGTGGCGGCCAAGATCCGCGCCCGTGTCGGCGGGCGCCTGCGGCTGGCCGTGTCGGGCAGTGCCGCGCTGCCGGCCCACATCGCGCAGTTCTTCCACGCCGTCGGTCTGCCGCTCATCGAGGGCTACGGCCTTACCGAGACGTCGCCGGTGATCACGGTCAACCCGCGGGAACGGCCTCGCTTCGGCACGGTGGGCTGCGCCATCGACGGTGTCGAGGTGCGCATCGCCGAGGACGGCGAGATCCTGACACGTGGTCCGCACGTGATGAAGGGCTATTGGCAGCGTCCCGACGACACGGCCGCCGTGCTCGATCCGGACGGCTGGTTCCATACGGGCGACATCGGCACGCTCAGCGACGATGGCTACGTCACGATCACGGATCGGAAGAAGGAACTGCTCGTCACGTCGGGCGGCAAGAAGATCGCGCCCGCACCGATCGAGGCGCTGCTCAAGCGGCATCCGCTGGTCGCCGAGGCGATGGTCGTCGGCGAGGGCCGGAAGTTCCCGGCTGTGCTGATCGTGCCGAACTTCACCGCCCTCGAGCAGCGACTGAAGGTGCTCGGCCTCTCGTCGGGCTCACGCGAGGAACTCGTCACGCGCGAGGACGTGATCTCGCTGTACCGCGAGGTGGTCGAACCCCTCAATCGCGACCTCGCGCAGTTCGAGCGATTGAAGAAGGTGGCACTGCTGCCGGCCGAGTTCAGCATCGGCACCGGAGAACTCACACCCACGCTCAAGCTGCGGCGGCGCGTGGTGCTCGAGCGCTGGCAGCCGGTCGTCGATCGGCTGTACGAGGACGCATGACATTCGGCGTCGCCGTTACCGCGACGCCAGGGGAGACGTCATCGATGAATACGCGGGTTTATGAAGCCATCAACGATCAGGTCAACAACGAACTGTCGGCGTCGCACAGCTATCTCGCGATGTCGGGCGTGTGCGAGGAGATGAACTTCCCCGGTGCGGCGCACTGGTTCCGCGTGCAGAGCGAGGAGGAGCGCGGCCACGCGCTGCGGCTGTTCGACTTCATCCACGACCGCAACCAGGGGGTGGTGCTGCGGAAGATCCAGGCCGAGACGACGCACGCCACGACGCTGCTCGAGGTCTTCCGCGCCGCACTCGCGCAGGAGGAGCAGGTCAGCAAGCAGATCGACAGCCTCTACGACATGGCGCTGCAGGAGAAGGACTTCGCCGCCGTGGCCGAAATGCAGTGGTTCGTGACCGAGCAGGTCGAGGAAGAGAAGTCGGCCCGCGACATCATCGCCAAGCTCGAGATGGCCGGCGACGATGCCAGGGCGCTGCTCGTGATCGACCGTGAGCTGGGGATGCGCGCCGGCGAGAGCGAGGGCGGCGCCAAGGGCAGGGCACAAGGGCAGTACGGGTCCTGAACGGGCCCCACGTCCGAGGCCCGAGGCCCCCGTCCCGACCTTACTCGAACACCTGGGCCTTGGGCAGCGGCCACCAGCGGAGCTGCACCTTGCCGATGATGTACTTCTTGGGCACGGTGCCCCAGTGGCGGCTGTCGGAACTGTTGTTCCGATGGTCGCCCATCACGAAGTAGTAGCCTTCCGGAATCTCCTGCGGTCCCCAGTCGTCGTGCCCGCGGTACTCGGACGGCACGTACGCGTCCTCGAGCTGCACGTCGTTGACGAACACGCGGCCGTCGACGATGCGCACCCGATCGTTGGGCTCGGCGATCACGCGCTTGACGAACGACTTGTCGGGATCCACCGGGTACCAGAGCATCACGATGTCGCCGCGGTGCGGCTCGCCCAGCTTGTAGATCGCCTTGTTGACGATCAGGCGGTCCTGGTCGGCGAGCGTCGGCGCCATGCTCTGACCCTCGACCCGTGCCACCTGAAACCCGAAGGTGACGATGAGCGTCGCGTAGACGGCGGCCGACGCCAGCGTCTTGAACCAGGTGAACAGCTCCTCGGTGGCGCGGACCCAGATCGACGGACGGCTCACCTGGGCCGTCGCGGCGCGCAGCGCCTCGTCGGCCGCCTGCGCCGTGCCGGGGGGCGCGACCAGCGGGACGAACCCGGACGGTGGATTCGAGGCCAACGCACCAGGTACGCCCGACGTCGGCTCCAGCGTCAGAGCTGGAGATACTCCCGGAGCCGCTTGGTCTGGGCGCGGCTCACCGGGATTTCGGTCGACTTCGCGTCGCGCATCCTCAGAATGAAATTCCGGCTGAACCAGGGGACTATCTCCTTGATCTTGTTGATATTGACAAGGTACGAGCGGTGCACCCTCCAGAACGTCGCCCCGTCGAGTTGGGCCTGCAGTTCGTCGAGCGTCCGATAGTTGGACGTCCCTGTCACCTGTGTGGCTACGACAGTCACCTCGTCCTCGTTCAATGAGGCGTAGACGAGGTCGTCGGCATGCACCAGCAGGATCCGGTCGTCCACCTTGACGACCAACTGCGACCGCCGGCTCTGCCGGGCGGTCACCATCTCCACGATCTGCTCCAGCGCCGCCTGCGAGACGCCGCCAGCGCGCCTGTTCTCGAGTCGTCGCCGGGCGCGTCCGAGAGCCTGTTCCAGCCGCGCGGGGTCGACCGGCTTGAGCAGGTAGTCCACCGCGTTCACCTGGAACGCGTCGAGCGCGTACTGGTCGAACGCCGTGACGAACACGATGTGGGGCGGCGATGGCCGGGACGCGACCTGCCGCGCCACCTCGAACCCGGTGAGCCCGGGCATCTGCACGTCGAGGAAGACGATGGCGGGCTCGAGATCCTCGAGCAGCCCCAGGGCTGCCACGCCGTTGTCGGCCTGGCCGATCACCTCGATGTCGGCCGTCTGTGACAAGAGGTAACAGAGCTCCTCGCGAGCCGGAGCCTCATCGTCCACGACCAGGGCGCTGACCTTCATTCTACGCGGTCCGTCGATCGGGCAGCAGGAGATCGGGAATCTCGAGTCGCACCCTCGTGCCCTGATCGGGGACGCTCGTGATCGCCAGCCGCCCCTGGGCACCATAGATGACCCGGAGTCGCTCGGCGACGTTGCTGAGGCCGATGCCGCTGCTCCCCGGCCGGGCCGGCCTATCCTGTCCGATGCCGACTCCGTTGTCGATCACCTCGAGCACCGTGACCAGGCCCTCGCGCGCCGCGCGCAGGGTGATCAGCCGCTCACCGACCTTGTCGGCCAGCCCGTGCTTGATCGAGTTCTCGACCAGTGGCTGCAGGATCATGCTCGGCACGATCTGATCGAGCGTGTCGGGGGCCAGGTCCTTGTCCACGCGCAGCGACGGGCCGAAGCGGACGCACTCGATGTCCAGGTACTCGTCGACGGCGGTGAGCTCGTCGCGCAGCGGCACGAAGTGATCGTGGGCGCGCAGCCGCCGGCGCAACAGGCCCGAGAGGCGGTTGATCAGCATCCGCGCCGTGTCGGGTCGCGTCCGGATCAGCGACGAGATCGACGTCAGGGTGTTGAACAGGAAATGGGGGTTGATCTGGCTCGTCAGGGCCTCGATGCGGGCCTCGAGCAGCAGCGCCTCCTGCTCCTGCAGCTTGTGCTCGATGCGGGCCGAGTTCCAGATCTTGATGGGGATGGCGACGGTCAGGGTCGTCGCCAGCAGTGTCAGGGCCAGCATCCCTGGCGAGTGCGCCGGGAAGAAGAACAGGCGTTCGATTCCGTACCGGTGCCCCAGCACCTGATGGAGCATCTCGAGCGCGATCGGGGCGGCGATGAGCAGCATCTGCCAGTCCACGTCGAGCCGGCGTACGAGCTTCCACAGGTACCGGAACAGGCCGGTCAACACGAACGGCGAGAAGTGCCAGATGGCGTCCTTCGGGCAGATCTCCCGGAGGCCGCCGCCCGCGAAGCCGCAGCCGACGTAGAGCGGCACGGCAATCCATTCCCCGCCGGCCAGAGCCGTCAGTCCGACCATCGCGCCGACGATGGCGCCGGCGTACGGACCGGCGACGAGCCCCGCGAGGTACGCGCCGCCGAGCGAGACGTCCGCGGCCGCATAACCGAGCAGCAGGCGGCTGGCGACCCCGGCCACGAGAGTGACGCCCAACGCGGCGATGAAAGCGAAGCGTTCCGGCCAGTCTCGCCGCTCGCTCAGCAGCAATGTCCTGAACCGCCGGAACCGCACGAGCATCGTCGACAGCGCGGCGATCCCGGCGAGCTGGACGGTCAGGGTCACGAGCAGGAACTGCTCGGCCGACAGGAACCGCGGCTCCTGGAACACACAGGGAGTGTAAACCCCGGCCGACCCTCGTCGTTCGGCCGCCGGCCTTCGTCACCGGCGGTCGGCCGTCGTACACTAGTGGTTGGTCCCCTCCGTCGATAGACGTCCTGGACCACCGGAGGCTCACGAGAAATGATTCGACCCTGTATCGCCGGGTTCAAGACGACGCTCGGGCACATGTTCAAGAAGCCCATCAGCGTGAACTACCCGGACGAGAAGGTCCCGATGTTCCCGAAGTGGCGCGGCAAGCAGGTCCTGATGCGCGACGAGAACGGGCTCGAGAAGTGCGTCGCCCGCGGGCTGTGCGCCGTGGCGTGCCCGGCCGATGCCATCTACCTGGAACCGGCTGAGAACGACGGCAGCGTGATGGCCGGTCCCCGGTACGCACGGACCTACCAGATCCACAAGACGCGGTGCATCTTCTGCGGCTACTGCGAAGAGGCCTGCCCCGTGTCGGCCATCTTCATGGGCAAGGACTACGAACTGGCCGTCTTCAGCAAGGACGACTTCGTGTGGGACAAGGACGACCTCCTCGTTCCCCTGCCCGGCCAACCGCAGCAGCCCGTGTCGGGCCGCAAGTAGATCGCACGTGACCCGACCCTTCCTCGACACCCTGCGCGAGCGGGTGCTCCTCTGCGACGGCGCGATGGGCACCCAGCTCTATGCCAAGGGGGTCTTCCTCAACCGCGCGTTCGAGGACCTCAACCTGACCTCGGCCGATCTCGTCGTCGGCGTCCACCAGGCGTATCTCCGCGCCGGCGCGGAGATCATCGAGACCAACACCTTCGGCGCCAATCGGCTGAAGCTCGCCAGCTTCGGACTCGCCGAGAAGGTGCATGCCATCAACCTCGCCGGGGCCCGGATTGCCAGGCACGCGGCGCGTGACGATGCATGGGTCGCCGGTTCGATGGGGCCGCTCGGCGTGCGCGTGGAGCCCTGGGGCAGGACCGGTCTCGACGAGGCGCAGGACATCTTCGCCGAGCAGGCGCAGGGGCTTGCAGAGGGAGGCGTCGACCTGTTCGTGCTCGAGACCTTCCGCGACGTCAATGAGATAGGCGCGGCGATCAAGGCCATCCGCAGCGTCAGCAACAAGCCGGTCGTGGCCATGCTGACCACTGCCGAGGACGGCAACACGCTCGACGGCATGCCGGTGGAGCAGTTCGGCCCGCAACTGGTGGCCTTCGGGGCCGACGTCCTCGGCGTGAACTGCAGCGTCGGGCCGGCGGCGATGCTCGAGACCGTCGAGCGGCTGGCCAAGGCCGTGCCGGGCGCCCTGCTTGCCGCCATGCCGAACGCCGGCAAGCCACGCGACGTGGACGGCCGGAATCTGTATCTCTGTTCGCCCGACTACATGGCGTCGTACGCGCGCCGCTTCGTGGGCGCCGGCGTCCGGCTCATCGGCGGCTGCTGCGGCACGACCCCGGAGCACGTCAGGCAGATCAGCGCTGCGGTGCGGGCGCTCGCGGCGCCGGCCGCACACGCGGCGTCGGCAGCGGGCGTGGCCCTCAATCCGCGCGCGGCTGTCGAACCCGTCCCTGTCGCGGCCAAGTCGCGGCTCGCCAATGCGTTGCGTCGCGGGCGTTTCGTCACCGGCATCGAACTGGTGCCGCCGCCCGGCTTCGGTGACGATCAGATCGCGCAGCAGGCCCATGAAGCGCGCATCAACGGGCTCGACTTCGTGCTCGTGGGTGATGGCGAGGGCAGCCGGGCGCGCATGAGTGCACTGGCCACGGCCGTCCGCGTCGAGCAGAGTGCGGGCGTGGAGGCGATCCTCCAGTACTGCTGCCGTGACCACAGCCTGCACGCCATGCAGGCGGACCTGCTTGGCGCGCACGCGCTCGGTTTGCGCAACCTGCTCCTGGTGACCGGTCGTCCGCGTCGGCATAGCGAGTATCCGGATGCGACGGCCGTGTTCGACGTCGATTCGATCGGCCTGACGAACGTCGCGGCGCGGTTCAACCGCGGCGAAGACGTCGGCGGCCAACCGATCGGCTCGCCCACGGCCTTCCACATCGGCGTCGCGGCCAATCCCACCGCGGTGATGCCCGACCGGGAACGGTCGCGGTATCGCTACAAGGTGGAGGCGGGAGCCGAGTTCGTGGTCATGGGACCCGTCTACGACGTCGACGCCTTGCGCGCGTTCCTTGCCGAAACCGCCAGCGAGCGCCTGCCCGTCCTGGCCGTGGTGCGCGCCTTCGAAAGCGCCCGGCAGGCCGAGCAGCTGGCGAACGAAGAGCCGGGCGTGAGCGTACCTGAGACGTTGGTGCACCGCATGGCAGAGGCAGACCGTGCGGGCCGTGGGCCGGACGAGGCCCGGGCCATCGCTCGGGAACTGGTAGTGGCCATCCGGCCGCTGGTCGCTGGCATCATCGTCGCAGGTGCGGGCGGGAAGGTGGCGGCGGCGCTCGACGTACTCGGTGCGCTGCAGACGCCGTCCTCGGCGGCCGAATCGGGCGCGGCACGCGTCGGCCAGCCCGCCTAGGCAAAGAATTGGCATGGTAGACTGCCGCATCACTCGCAGCAGGGGAGCCCATTGATGGCACTTTTCGGGCAGGACAGGTCTCGCACTGAGGACGAGCTTCTCCAGGGCGACGCAGCGACTCGGGCGCTCTCGGTCACGGCAGTCGAGAACGACTTCGTCGAGCGCGTCTACGAGAAGCTTGCGAGCGTCTACGACCTGACCTTCGGTCCGACCCTGCACCCAGGCCGCGTCCAGGCGCTGCAGCGCATGCAGATCCTGCCGGGCGACCGGATCCTCGAGGTCGGCGTGGGCACGGGCATCAACTGCTCGATGTATCCCGCCAACACCGAGATCACGGGCATCGACTACTCCGATGCGATGCTCGAAAAGGCGCGGGAACGCGTGGTCCGGAAGGGCCTGACCAACGTGCGTCTCCTGCAGATGGACGCGCAGGACCTGAAGTTCGAGGACAACTCCTTCGACATCGTCTACGCACCGTACCTGATCAGTGTGGTGCCGGACCCCGTGAAGGTGGCGCGCGAGATGCGTCGGGTGTGCAAGCCCGGCGGCCGCATCATCTTCCTCAACCACTTCCTCAGCCCCAACAAGGTGCTGTCGAAGGCCGAGCGACTGATTTCGCCGCTCACGGTCCACATCGGATTCAAATCGGACCTGGACCTGCCGGCGTTCCTCGCCCAGGCCAACCTCCAGCCCGTCTCCATCGAGAAGGTCAATATCCCCCGCATCTGGTCGCTCGTCACCTGCGTGAAAGACTGAGGGCCAGGGTCAGATCATCGCACTCAGCATGCGGGCGGCGACGTCGGCGCCATCCACCCGTGGACGCTCGGGCGGCGCGGGCTGCGCGAGAAGCGCCTCGACATCCGCGTCCCAGCGCGCTCCCGCCACGGTGTCGTTCGTGACATGGCGGCACCGCAGCACCTGCGGCATC
>JAEYZV010000540.1 GCA_023427865.1 Acidobacteriota bacterium | reverse complement strand
CTGTTGGCGTAGCCGCCCGACGCCCGGTTGAAGAACCGGTTGAAGCGCGTGAAAAACCAGCCGAAGACGCGATCGATCGCGCGCTGGACGCGGTCGCGCGGCGAGCCGTGCGCGAGCAGCAGCCGCGACGCCAGTGCCGGGCTCAGCGTCAGCGAGTTGAACGCGGAGATCACCGTCGAGATCGCGATCGTCAGCGCGAACTGGCGGTAGAACAGGCCGGTCAGGCCGCTTATTAACGCCGTCGGGATGAAGACGGCGCACAGCACCAGCGCAATCGCGATAATCGGCCCCGAGACTTCGTCCATCGCCTTCCGCGTCGCCGCGATCGGCGACAGGCCCAGCTCGATATGGCGTTCGACGTTCTCCACCACGACGATCGCATCGTCGACCACGATACCGATCGAGAGGACGAGGCCGAAGAGCGACAGCGTGTTGAGCGAGAACCCGAGGCCGAGCATCACCGCGAACGTGCCGACGAGCGATACCGGCACCGCGACGAGCGGGATGATCGACGCGCGCCACGTCTGCAGGAACACGAGCACGACGATCACCACGAGGACGATCGCCTCGAACAGCGTCGTCACGACGGCATGGATCGACTTGCGGACGTAGATCGTCGGGTCGTACTCGATGCGGTACTCGACGCCCTGTGGGAACGACTGCTGAAGGGCGTCCATGCGGGCGCGGACGTCCGCCGAGGCCTGCAGCGCGTTCGATCCGGGGCGCTGCGAGATGCCGATGGCCACCGCAGGCTTGTTGTCCAGCAGGCTGCGCAGTGCGTAGCGGTTGGATCCGAGCTCCACGCGTCCGACGTCGCGCACCCGCGTGATCTGGCCTTCCGGCGTCGCGCGCACGACGATCTCCGAGAACTCCTCCTCGGTGCTCAGTCGCCCCTGCGCGTTGACGAGGAGCTGGAACGTGGCGTCGCTCGGCGCCGGCGGAGCGCCGAGGACGCCGGCCGCCACCTGCACGTTCTGCTCGCGGATGGCCCGCACGACATCGGTGGCGGTGAGTTCGCGTGCGGCCAGGCGATCGGGGTCGAGCCAGACGCGCATGCTGTACTCGCCGGCGCCGAAGATCTGCACGCTGCCGACGCCCTCGATGCGCGCGAGCTCGTCCTTCACCTGCAGGTGTGCCAGGTTCGACAGGTACAGCATGTCGTACCGCTGGTCCGGCGACACCATGTGCACCACCATCATCAGGTCCGACGAGGCCTTCTCGGTGGTGACGCCGCTGCGCTGCACTTCGGGGGGCAGGCGCGGCAGCGCCTGCGCCACGCGGTTCTGCACCTGCACCTGCGCGTTGTCGAGGTCGGTGCCGAGCGCGAAGGTGACGGTCAGCGTCAGCAGGCCGTCGGCCGTGGACTGCGAGAACATGTAGAGCATGCCCTCGACGCCGTTGATCTGCTGCTCGAGCGGCGCAGCGACCGTCTCGGCGATCGTGCGAGGGTTGGCTCCCGGGTAGGTGCCGCGCACGACGACCGTCGGCGGGACGACGCTGGGGTACTCGCTCACCGGCAGCACGAGCAGCGAGAGTGCTCCCGCGATCGTGATGAGCAGCGACAGGACGGCCGCGAAGATCGGCCGGTCGACGAAGAAGCGGGAGATGTTCACTGCGCCTCCTCGACCGCCTGCTCGGCGCGGACCTTGACGCCGGGCCGTACCCGCTGCTGGCCGTTGACGACAACGACGGCACCCGCGTCGAGCCCGCTCCGCACGACCCGCAGCCCGTCCACGAGCGGCCCGAGCACGACGGGGCTGGCGGCCACGAGACCCTCGGCATCGAGCGTGTACACGAACCGCTTGTCGAGGTCGGTGCCGACGGCGCGGTCCTCGACGAGCGTGGCCGTGTAGGCGCGTTGGCCGGGCATCCGGATGCGGACGAAGAGCCCGGGCGTCAGGACGCCATCCTCGTTGTCGAACAGCGCGCGGGCGCGAATCGTTCCCGTGGTCGGGTCGAGCTGGTTGTCGAGGAAGTGCAGGCGCCCCTCGCGACCGAACTCCGTGTCGCCGGCCAGTGCCATGCGGATCGGCAGGTCACCGGGTCGCTGCCGGCCGTGGCTCCTGGCCTCGGCGGCGTGCTCGAGGAACGTCTGCTCGTCGGCATCGAAGGTGGCGTAGATCGGATCGAGCGAGACGACGGTCGTAAGCAGCGTGGCCTCCCCCGGGCCGCTCGACACGAGGTTGCCCTCGGTGACGATGGCACGACCCACGCGCCCGCCAATCGGCGCCACCACGCGCGTGAACTCCAGGTTCAGCTCCGCTGCACGCAGGGCGGCTTCCACTGCGGCGACCTCCGCGACCGATTCGTCGGCGAACGAGGCTCGCCGCTCGAACTCCTCGCCGGCCATCGCGTTCTCGCTCGTCAGGCGCCGGGCCCGCGCCAGTTCGGAGCGGGCGCGCTCCTGCGTGGCGCGGGCGCGCTGCAGCTCGGCGCGCAGCCGGTCGACCTCGGCCTGGAACGGACGCGCATCGATCTGGAACAGCAGGTCGCCCTTGCGCACCAGGGCACCCTCGCGGAAGTGCACCTGAGAGACGTAGCCGGAGACGCGCGGTCGCACCTCCACGGTGTTCACCGCCTCGAGGCGGCCGGTGAACTCGTCCCATTCGGTGATCTCGCGAGCGATCGCCCGCGCGACCGTCACGGTGGGCAGCAGCGGGTCGGCCGGTTGCGCCGACGTGCTCGTGCAGGCCGCCATCGCCATCGCGGCTGCCAGGGCCAGCACGAGCGCGATGAGACGACGGAGCAGCCGCAGCATCGGCGGGTTCCCGTCGCGAAGGGAATTGGTTACATATGAGGGCTGGAGAGACAGGAACATGGCCCGACAAGCATCGCGTCGTCGGCGGCTGGCGACAATCGGGCAGAGGACGCACGTGAAGACCGGGCGAAGGTCGCAGGCACGCCCCGGCCGTCGAGCCGATCAGGCAGTTGGACTTTCGTCCAATGCCGGCGTCGGTCCGACAGCCCATCGCCAGCAGCGGTCGGCTCCCGCATAATCGAGGGCGCGCAGGACGTGACCATGGATGCACTGACCGACCTCAACCCGACCATGCTCGAGCTCGACCCCGCGGCACACGCGCCGGTGCGGGATCGCGTCGCCGCCCTGACCCGCGCGCTCGACCGCGCCATCGACGAGCGCCGGCGCGCCGAGTGCATGGCGCACATCCAGAACGATGCCGTGCAGCTCGCGCTCGATCTGCTCGTCACCGGCAAGGACATCCAGGGCTACTTCAAGGGCTTCATCAAGTCGCTCGTGGAGAACTGCGACAGCCACGCCTGTGGCGTCTGGCTGCTCGACGACGATGGGGAGTGCTGCGACATGTGGATGGCCTACATCGGCGGGCGTTTCCACACGGCCGACAGCGAGGGCTGGGACGAGCTCGCGATGCCGCGGGTGGCCATGGCCACGCACCTGCGTACGTACGCGCCGGGATGGAGCAGCACGACCGAGTACGCCGGCGACGATCCCCGACTCCCCGAAGCCGTGCGGCGCTTCAGCGAGGAGTCCGGCGTGGCGTCGATCCTTGCCGCACCACTCGTGCTGGGACCGACCACACTGGGCTGGATTGCGCTGGCGACCGCGCAGTCGGGCGACTGCTCGACCTGGCGGCGTGCCGTCATCGACGCAACCGCACGCCAGGCGACGCTCGCGCTTCACCAGAACCGCCAGGCCGAGCGCAGCAGGCTCGAGGCGCGCCGGCAGGCGATGCTCGAGGAACGCAACCGCATCGCCCGCGACATCCACGACACGCTGACGCAGGGCTTCGCCGCCATCCTCATGCAGCTGCAGGCGGCCCAGCGCGCCGCGCCCGACCTGCCCGCGCAGGTCAGGTGCAGCATCGAGACCGCCGTGGATCTCGCGCGCTCCCACATGATCGAAGCGCGGCGGTCCGTGGGCACGCTGCGCCCGCGCACGGCCGGCGACGCCGACCTGGCGGCCATGCTGACGCAGACGGTAGCGCTCGTACGTCGCACGACGGAAATCCCGATCGAGTTGAAGGTCGACGAGCTGCCGTGCATGGGCGGCCTCGAGCGCGAGGTGCTCGGCATCGCGCAGGAGGCGCTGACCAACGCCGTGCGCCATGCGCGGGCCCGCCACATCACCGTGCGCGCCGCGTCGGTGCGCGGCGTCGGCCTGCGGCTCTCGATCGCCGACGATGGGCGCGGGATCGCGGAGGATCGCGGCACGTGGGGGTTCGGCCTCACGAGCATGCAGGAGCGCGCCGACCGCCTGGGCGCCGCCCTGACGATCGTCACGGCACCACGCGCGGGCACCGAAGTGGTGCTGGCGTGGGACCCGCCGTCGTTCTCCATCCCTGGAGCCCGCCATGCCGCCGAGTGATCTTGCGGCGCTGACGCCAGCCACGCCGCCGGCCGCGGCCCGGCGCGCACGTGTGCTGATCGTCGACGACCATGCGCTCCTGCGGACGGGTGTGGCCAACATCATCGACCAGGAACCCGACCTGGAGGTCGTCGCCGAAGCCGCCAACGGGCTCGAAGGCGTCGAGGCGTTCGAACGGCATCGCCCTGACGTCGTGCTGCTCGACCTGCGCATGCCCGTGATGGAAGGCGTCGAGGCGATCCGGCGCATCCGCGAACTCGACGCGCAGGCGCGCGTCATCATCCTCACGACGTACGACTCGGACGAGGACATCGCCCGGGCACTGACCGCCGGCGCGAAGGCGTACGTGTTGAAGGACATCGCCGCCGACGCGCTCATCGCCTGCATCCACGAGGTGCTCGGGGGCCGCACCTACCTCGCGCCCGCGGCGGCCGCCAAGCTCGCCGAGCGGGTCACACGCGTGCAGTTGACGCCGCGTGAGCTCGCGACGTTGCGCTCGATGGCCGACGGCAAGAGCAACAAGGAGATCGCCGTGGAGCTCGGCATCAGCGAACGGACGGTCAAGGCGCACCTCGGGCACCTGTTCGAGAAGCTCGGCGTGACCAGCCGCACGGAGGCGGTGAAGGTCGGCACGCGCCGCGGCCTCATCCGCCTCGATTGAGCGACCGACGCGCGGACGACGAGGCGGCGCGCGTCTGCGTCAACTTCCCCCGTACGTAGGCGTGTCGCGCGCGGCCCGACGATCGCGTGACCGCCGGGCAAGGCCCGGCGGCTACGAACCGTGATCGTGACATCCGCCCTGCAGCGCCTCGACGACCGCGTCGATCACCTCGTCCCACGCCCCCGGTTCGCGCTGGCGGAACAGCCGCATCGTCGGGTACCACGGCGAGTCCTGCCTGCCCGCCATCCACCGCCAATCGGCGTCGCACGGCAACAGCGCCCACACCGGACGTCCAAGCGCACCCGCGAGGTGCGCCGGCAGGCTGTCGATGGTGATCACGAGATCGAGCCCCTGCATCAGGCTCGCCGTGGGCGTGATGCCGCGCGTGTCGAGCGGCTGCAGGTGCTCGTGCCGCTCCGTGGGCCGCGGCTCGTGCTGCAGCGCGAACCACGACGCGCCTGGTACGGCGTCGAGCAGGCGGGTGACCTGTGCGAACGGGATCGAACGGCGTTCGTCCCAGCCCCCCGCCCGCCACGTGATGCCGACCCGAGGCCGTGCTCCGGTCAGCGCGCTCGTCGGTGCGGAGATGTACGGGACGACCGCGGGGATCGTGGCCAGCGTCGTCCGGAACACGTGCGGCAGTTCCATGATTTCGACGTCGACGTCGAAGACCACGTCCGGTGTGCCCTCGTGGAGCTCGAGCAACCTGTCGATGCCGGGCGAGCCCCGGAGGAGATCGACGAGCGCCGGCTGCGCCCACACGGTGACCTCGCGGGCGACCGCCCGGACGAGCGGTGCGAACCTGATGAACTGCAGGGTGTCGCCGAGGCCGTGGTAGCAGCGGACGAGCACGCGGCGTCCCTGCAACGGCGTGCCGTCCCAGATCTGCTGGTGGTGGCGGGGCGCGGTGTGATCGCGCAGGCGGCCGCGCGCGAGGATGCGGTCGCTGAGGCGCCAGGCGGCATCAAAGTCGCCGGCGCGCGCGCAGCGCAGCCAGGCGGCGGCGTCCGCCTCGTTCAGCTGCTCGAGTGCCGCGTGGTGGCTGCGTGCGTCGACCGTCACCGCCCCATGCAATCAGGGTCGTGACGGCCGGCGCAAGTCAACAGTGAAACGGACCGGCCTTCGGCGTCCGGCCGTCGGCCTTCGAAGATGCCGGTGACTCGACGGCCGAAGGCCGACCGACGAAGGCCAATCCGTCGCGCATCACCAGATCTTCACGCGCTGATCGGGCGCCAGGTACAGCTTGTCTCCGGGCTTCACGTCGAACGCTGCGTACCACTCGTCCATGTTGCGTACCACGCCGTTCGTGCGGTACTCGGGCATCGCGTGCGGATCGGTCACGAGGCGCTGACGCGTGTCGTCCTCGCGCGCCAGTGCCCGCCACACCTGCGCCCAGGCGAGGAAGAAGCGCTGGTCGCCGGTGAAGCCGTCGATCACCGGCGCTTCCTTGCCGTCGAGCGACAGCTTGTATGCCGTGTACGCCATGGGCAGGCCGCCGAGATCGCCGATGTTCTCGCCCATCGTCAGCTGGCCGTTGATGCAGGCGTCCGGCACGGGGCAGTACCTGGCGTACTGGGCGCCGAGCCTCTCGGTTGCGGCCTTGAACTTCGCGTCGGTCTCCGGCGTCCACCAGTTGCGCGTACGCCCAGCCTCGTCGAACGCCCGCCCCTGATCGTCGAAGCCGTGGCCGATCTCGGGGCCGATCCCGGCGCCTATGGCGCCGTAGTTGACGGCCGGGTCGGCGTTCACGTCGAAGAACGGCGGCTGCAGGATGGCGGCCGGGAAGGTGATCTGGTTCATCAGCGGGTGGTAGTAGGCGTTGACCTCCTGCGGGTTCATGCCCCATTCCTCGCGATCCACCGGCTCACCGAGACGCGAGACCTGCCGCTTCCACTCGAACAGCCGCGCGTTGACCACGTTCTCGAAGTGCTTGCCCTTCTCGATCTGCAGCGCCGAATAGTCGCGCCACTTCGAGGGATACCCGACGCGCGGCTCGAACGTCGCCAGCTTCTTCAGCGCCTCGGCCCGCGTCGGTTCGTCCATCCACGGCAGCTGCTCGAGGCGTCCCTTCAGCGCAGTCCGCAGGTTGGCGACGAGCGCGTCCATCTTCGCCTTGTGCTCGGGCGGGAAGAACTTCGCGACGTACGCTTCGCCGAGGCCCTCGCCCACGTTCTGGTCGAGGAGCGTGACCCCGCGCTTCCAGCGGTCACGCTTGGCCTGCACGCCACGGAGCGTCCTGCTGTAGAAGTCGAAATGTGCGTCGTCGAAGGCCCTCGGCAGGTGCATCGCGTTGTCGGACGCGACGTGGAACCGGAGGTACTTCTTCCAGACGGCGACGGGCTCGCCCGGAACGAGCGCGGCGCCGTCTCGCACGGCCGTGTCGCCGTACGCGACGACGGTCTCGAGCGAGCCTGGGAGGCCGAGCCCGGTGAGCACCGCGCTCCAGTCGACCGCAGGCGCGAACGTCCTGAACGTCGCATACGGCAGCGCCTTGATTGCCCTGGGCACGTCGCGGAGGTCGGCCTGCGACCAGTGAGCCCTGGCGATCTTCGTCTCGAGCGAGATCACCTCGTCGGCCGAGGCCGCGGGCGTGGCGTCGCCGAGCAGTTCGAAGATCCTCGTGACGTAGGCGCGGTAGGCGGCGCGGTACTTCTCGAACTCGGCACCCTCCTTCAGGTAGTAGTCACGATCGGGCATGCCGAGCCCGCCCTGTCCGATCCACACGGCATACCGCGTCGGATCGGCCGGGTCGGCCTCGATGCCGACGCTGAACGGCGCCGCGAAATCCGTGGTGGCCATGAGGGCGAGCACGTCCCCGGTGTCGGAGGCGGCGTCGATGCGATCGAGGAACGGCTTCAGCGGCGAGACGCCGCGCGACTCGATCGTCGCCTCGTCCATCCAGCTCGCGTACATGTCGCCGACCTTGGCCGGCGTGGTGCCTGGCGCAGGCGACCTGGCGGCGAGTTCCTCGAGCACGGTCCTCACGTCGCGCTCCGACTTCTCGCCGAGCGCGTCGAACGAGCCGTAGCGGCCCTTGTCGGCCGGCATCTGGAACGTCGCGAGCCACTTGCCGTTGGCGTAGCGGAAGAAGTCGTCGCCGGGCTTCACCGCCGTGTCCATGTTGGCGGTGTCCACGCCGAAGCTGCCGAGCGCCGGGCGCGGCTCCGCGGCAAGCGCCGAGGGTGCGGGGGAGTTGCTTGTACAGGCCGACAGCGTCAGGGCCGACGCGGCCAGCAGAAGGGCACGGTTCATTCGCATCACCTGATGTTGGAGAAGATTCCGGGGCGGCGTGACGCCCGCAGGTGCTTCCATCGTACGCTCATCGCCGCTCGTGCCCCCTCCGGACAGGAGCCGCCGGCCGCGGTGCATGGATAATTCTCCCGCGCGGCGTCACCCGCGCACGACGAAGGAGGATCGTGGCAGGACGACTCGCAGGGAAACGCGCGCTCATCACGGCAGCGGCGCGGGGCATCGGACGCGCGAGCGCCGAGGCGTTCGCCCGGGAGGGCGCGCACGTCATCGCTACCGATGTCGATGAATCGGCGCTGGCGTCATTGGGCGGCAGCGAGACTCACCGGCTCGACGTGACCGACGGCGACGCGATCGCGGCATTCGTCGCGCGCCTCGGCGTCGTGGACGTGCTCTTCAACTGCGCCGGCATCGTACACGCCGGCACCATCCTCGACTGCGCCGAGGCCGACTGGGAGCGCGCCTTCGCCGTGAACGTGACGGCGCAGTTCCGCCTGCCGCGCGCCGTGCTGCCAGGCATGCTGGCACGGGGGCGCGGCTCGATCATCAACATGTCGTCGGTCGCCTCGAGCGTCACCGGCGTGCCGAACCGCTTCGCCTATGGCGCCAGCAAGGCCGCTGTGATCGGCCTGACGAAGTCGATTGCCGCCGATTTCGTGGCCTCGGGCGTTCGCTGCAACGCCATCTGTCCGGGCACCGTGGAATCGCCGTCGCTGCGGGATCGCATCCGCGCGCAGGCAGCAGCCAACGGCCAGGACGAGCGTGAGGTGCTCGCCGCCTTCCAGAAACGGCAGCCGATGGGGCGCCTCGGTACGCCGCAGGAGATCGCGATGCTCGCCGTGTATCTCGCCTCCGACGAGTCATCGTTCACCACGGGCGCCGTGTACGTCATCGACGGAGGCTGGACGACGTAGCTGCCGATTGCCCGAACGTCGGCAGCTACATCAATCCGGAGGAATCGCCGGGCGGGCGACACCCGTCAGCGGGATCCGTCGGGAGGCGGACCAGCGCATTCCCCATGTTCACGCGCGCCTCGTCGAGCGTCACGCCACGCACGAGGATCGGCAGGTCGATGGCCGCGCCGTTCCACAGGTCGCCATGCGGCCAGAACCGCACGGCGACAGTGGTGTCGACGAGAGGGTTGCGGGAGCGGGAGGTCTGCCTTGCCATCGCACTCGAGTGATCGAGGCGACCATGGTGTGCCCAACGGCTGAGTTAGGGCAACTGTCGAAGGGCAGGGCGATGCCGGTCAGTACTTCAACGGGATGGCGTCACGTTCGACGTACCCGGCCGCCCTCTTGTAGCGGGCCACGTCGGCCGGGGCGCCGATCGCCTTGGCGGGATTGTCGGACAGCTTCACCAGACCGCGGCCGTCGGCCCGTGTCGGCTTCAACACCAGCGACATCGGCCCGAACCAGCGGTCGCCGACCATCGCGTTGTCCAGGAGGTCGTTGGTCAACCCCGTTCCCCAGCCGTGGCTCACGCGGATGCGCCCGCCGAACCGTTCCTGACCATCGAGCATCGCGGGGAGATCGAGCGCATCGCTTGCCACCAGCATCTTCTCGCGCGGATCGACGCCGATCTCCTCGTACGCGCGGATGACCCGCTCCCCGAATGCGTCGAGCGGACCGGAGTCCCACCGGAACCCTTTCCAGCGTCGCAGGTCGTCGTCGCTCAGCACGCCGAAGAAGAACTCGCTGCCGAAGGTGTCGGGCAGGAAGATCGACAGGCCCCAGCCGTACTGCTCCCACCAGTCGTCGATCACCTGCCGCTGCGCGCGGCGCAGCCAGTCCGGATCGGCATCGCCCGCGTCGAGCGCGCCAGCGATCACCATCGGCAGCTCGTGCGCCGCGGTGCCCATCGGCACCAGGCCGGCCACCATCGCCGCGTACGTGTTGGACGAGCCCAGGAACTGCCCTTCGGAGGCCCCGTCGTTCAGCTCGTCGCGCAGCGTCTCGTCGACATAGATCTGCCACGCGCCCGAGAACCGGCGCCGGGTGCCGAAGTCGGAGAAGACCACGTCGGGCCGTTCGCGCAACACCAGCAGCTTCGCGCGCAGCCGCCGTATGCCCTCCGCGAAGATCGCTTCCCGTTCGAACCTGGACAGCCGGCGCAGCAGCGTGCGGTAGTACGTCTCGTTGACGATCGAGAGCGCCATCGTCTCCCAGTACGTCACGTGCGCCCAGGGACCCGAGAACTCGAGTTCGATGTCGTCGCCGCGTCGCGCCAGGTGGTAGTCCGGCAACCGGAGCGTCCGCAGGAACTCGAGGTAGCCCTCGTCGAACATCCGTTCCTGGTACTCGTTGGTGCCCCTGAGGTAGTGGAGCTCGCTGTTGGTGAACATCAGCGAGCGCGCGTGATCGAGGTGCTGGCGCAGCTCCGAGAGGTCGATGGCCTCGCCGAGTCGTGCGGCAGGCGTGCGGTTGCGGAAGGAGAACGTGACGTCCACCTGGCCGTACTTGCGCCAGATGAGTTGCCCCATCGTGAACTTGTAGAAGTCCGGCTCGAGGCGCGAGCGGACGATCGGTCCCGTGAGGTCGAACACGAGGCGGCATCGTAGCACCGCGCAGGTGGGCCGGCGCAGAGGGGCAGCCGCGCGCGAGGGCGCCGCGGTGGCGACCCCGGAGTGTCGACAACGAACAGGAGCCCGCCGGCGATGAACCGGCGGGCTCCTGTTGCCCCGCTCCGAGCGTCGACCGTCCGGGTGAGCAGGCCGACCCGCAGTCACCTGTTCCAGGACGGTCGTGTCGCTACCGCTGGCGGCGCCGCAGGCGGACGCACCCGCCAGCGATCGCGAGGCCGAGCAGCGTGAGGCTCGCCGGTTCGGGGACTCCCGGTTCTTCCGGGTCGACGATGCCGCCATCGTCTTCGGCGAACGTGGACGAGAGCCCGGCGATGAACACGCCGCTGTCGAAGATCGTGTCGGACGTGTCCGCGATGGCGATCTTGACCGTGTGCGTGGTCAGCGCGGAATCGAGCAGGCCGACGACCTTGAATACCCGGGTGAGCCCGTTGTACTCGATGTCGTACGCGTCGGTCGCCACCGGGTTGTTGATGAAGTTGGTCGGGTTTCCGGGCGTGTTGGAGATCAGCTCGCCGCTCGGGAACTTCGCGTAGTTCACGCCGTCCACGAAGAAGCCGAAGATGTCGGTGACCGACTGCGTCGGGAACTCGTCGGTGCCGAACACGAAGAACGCCTGCACCGCGTTCTGGTCCGGCGCGACTTCGAACGTGAAGCTGATGTAGTTGGCGTCGTGGGTGGTGGAGGTGCCGCCGGCCGAGGCGCTCAACGCACCGAGATCGGCATCGCCTGGCGTACCGAGCGCTCCGTTGAACTGGTTGACGGTGTTGGTCAACGGCAGGTCGGCCCGTCCTGACGTCAGCAGGATGCCGTCCGGCAGCTCGAGCGTGGGCGTCGAGCCGAAGTTGGGCGCCAACACGAAGTTCGTGTAGGTCCCCGACTGGTTCGCGGCGCCAACGAACGTCTGGTTGCCGATGTTGCTCAGGCCACTGCTGCTCGCCTGGACCGCCGGGATCAGGATGTCGGCCTGGTCGGTCGTCAACGTGGTGATGATGGGCGCCCCGCTTGCCGTGGTCGCCCCGATGGCGAGTGCGGCCAACACATGCAGGGCAGTGGTCACTGCCGAGACTCTTCTCATTCGGACCTCCCGCAGAACGAACCCGAGCCTACGCTACGCGCTGCTTGCCCGCCTGTAGATTCGGTTCGACAGTGAGCTGCAACTCCCGCGCCTCGCGCGCGTGCCGCTGGATACGCGAAAGAAAATACTTTCACGTCAAACGGCGAGGTGCGAGTCAACTGGCGCAGCAACCAAAGTCGTCCTGCACGTTGACAAGCCGACTCGAGCATTGCGCCGGGGACGTACGCTTGGCCCCGAAAAAACATGGGCAAACGATCGACGCGCGCCTTCCGGAATCTGCAGCTCTCTGCTCGTCAAACGCGCACGACGCGTCAGGCGAACACGCCCCTACCGCCTGGCCTCCTGCCCACGTCTCGGCTCTGCCTGCCCACTCCGCTCGGATGGTTCAAAAGAAGGTTGCGTATGCGAGCCGCGCACCGTTTCACGTCATCGCGCCCAACGCCGATTTCCTCTCGTATGACCGTGCGCAGGACGCTGGCGATGAGCGTCGCCGCCCTGTTGGTGCTGATGGCCGCCACCAGTGTGCTGTCGGTGCTGGCACGCCAGCGGACCACCGTGGCGCTGTCGGACCTCGAGGCGGGGCAGCAGCTCTCACAACGCCTGCTGTCGATCGACAGGGAGCTACAGCTGCGCTGGCGTGAAGTGAGTGTGCTGCGTGAGTTGTCGCCAACCCGCGAGCAGCTGGCGCTCGTGCACCGCCGCCTCGACATCCTCGATGCGCACGTGAACGAGGTCGC
>JAEYZV010000421.1 GCA_023427865.1 Acidobacteriota bacterium | reverse complement strand
GTCGAGCTCCTCGAGCGACTTCAGCCGCGCCTGCAGCGCCGACAGATCGCGCTCCCGCGTCCGGAGATCGCGCTCCCGCCATTCGCGCTCGATGCGTGCCGTGCCGAGCGCGGCCTCGCTGCCGGCGCGCGCGCCGCGGACCTGCTCCAGCGCCGCCTGCGCGTCACGTAACGATACGCTGACGCGTTCACGATCGGTGAGCGCGGCCTCCTGTTCCACGCGGAGGTCGTCGCTCTCGACCTCCAGCCGCCCCAGCTCCTGCGCGATGCGGTCACGGGCCTCGATGGCGCGCTCGATGGCGTTGCGCAGCGTGTTGACCTGCGTCATGCCGGCGTAGAGCTCGCTGCGGGCTTTCTCGACCGCCTGTTCGAGCGCGGCGATCTCGGCGGCAGCGCGGCTGACGGCGAGATCCTCTTCCGTCACCAGGGCTGCGGCCTCGTCGCGTTCGGTGGCGGCCTGCTGGCTGCTCGCGCGGCGGCTCTCGAGTTCCTCCTGCGCAGGGCCGATGCGCTCCTGCAGGCGCGCGATCTCGTCCTGCATGCCGACGAGCGCGGCCCCAATCGTCTGCACCTGCTGCAGGTCGAACTCCAGCTGCTGCTGCCGGCGTCCGCTCTCCAGCTCCTTGGCGTGGGCGGCCGATCGCGCCCCGTTTGCCGCGGCGTCGGCCTCGGCCAGCTCGATGCGCAGTCGCTCGAGTGCCGCCTCGACCTCACCTACACGCCCGGCAAGACCTGCCTCGTTGGCGCGTGCCTGCTCGAGGCGCGACACCGCGGAGGCCATCGCCGCCTGCAGCGCCTGGTACTTCTGCCCGAACAGCAGCTTCTCCCACTGCCGCAGTTCCTCGCGCAGCGTGCGGTACCGCCGCGCCTTCGCGGCCTGCCGCTTCAGCGACCCACGCTGCTTCTCGAGCTCGAAGATGATGTCGTCGACGCGGGTGAGGTTCTGCTGCGCGGCTTCGAGCTTCAGTTCCGCCTGGCGACGCCGCGACTTGTACTTGGTGACGCCGGCCGCCTCTTCGATCAGCTGGCGCCGTTCGGTGGGCTTGGCGGCGAGGATCTGGCCGATCTTGCCCTGCTCGATGACGGCATAGCCCTTCACGCCGAGGCCGGCGTCCATCAGCAGGTCCTGCACGTCGCGCAGCCGCACGACATGACCGTCGATGAGGTACTCGCTCTCCCCCGACCGGTACAACCGCCGCGACACCTCGACGTCCCGCGCGAGCACGATGTCCTCGGTCAGCGTTTCGACCGACTCCTCGAGCTCCTGGGCCACGGTCTTCTTCTGCGGATGGTCCTCGAGCCCGACCCGTGAGATGACGCCGCTCATCTTGAGCTTCACCTCGGCCGTGTGGGTCGGCTTGCGGGCGTCGCTGCCCGCGAAGATGACGTCCTCCATGCGCTCGCCGCGCAGGCTCTTGGCGCTCTGCTCGCCGAGCACCCAGGTGATGGCGTCGACAACGTTGCTTTTCCCGCACCCGTTGGGCCCGACGATGGCGGTGACGCCGAGGTCGAAGGCGAGGTCGGCGCGATCGGGAAAGCTCTTGAAGCCGTTGATTTCGAGACGATTGAGACGCATTTCAGGCACGGTGCGACCGCGTACGAAGGCCCGGACGGGAGCGGTCGAGACGTCGGGGAGTCTAGCAGGCAACAACTAATTGGGGCAAGCGCCTGCTACCCCCACAAGATCCTGCGTAAACGGCAACGGACGGATTGACCGTCCGGCCGTTGCGGAAGCTCGTGGTGGCCTCGGGGGCTACGGGGCGGCCTGTCTCGATGCGGTGGACCTGGTCTCGCCGAGGTGCGGCAGGCGGGCGGCCTCGTCGAACTGCTGCAGCGCGAACTGTGCCTGCGGGTCTCGTGCGACGAGGTTGCGCCGGGCCTCCTCGACGCCGAACAGCGCCAGGTCGATGTCGTACTGGATCATGGCCCGGATGAACTCGACGTCGGCGGTGAACGCGGCTTCGTCCACCCGCACCTTCCGCGTGTCGAGGTACTTCCGGAAATCGGCCACCATCTCGTCGTCCACGGTGAAACCGCGGCTCAGGCTACGTGTGTGGCCGTTGGTCCGGATGCGCGTGTCGCCCTCGGCGGTGAAGCGCTGCGCGTAGTCGGCAAAGATCTGCCGGGCCCACAACGCCCGCCCGAGCCGGGACGGGTTGAAGCCCTCCACCGGCCCCGCGATGTACTTGTCGGGCTGAATGCCTCCGCCGCCATAGACCTTCCGGCCCGCGTCGGTCAGCTTCATGTTCGCCGGGTCGTGGGGTTCGTCGGCGTTCTGTTCGCGGAGCGAATACGTCAGGTACTCGTCGAAACTGCCATCCCACGGGCGCTGGATGAGCCGACCGCTCGGCGTGAAATAGCGCGCCGTGGTCAGCGCCAGGCCGGCACCTTCACTGATGCGGTAGACCGATTGGACGAGTGCCTTGCCGAACGTCTTCTCGCCGACGATCAAGGCGCGGTCGTGGTCCTGCAGCGCTCCAGAGACGATTTCGGCTGCGCTGGCGCTGTTGCGGTTGACGAGCACCACGATGGGCATCGTTCCGAAGTCGCCGGGATCGGAGGCGCGGTAGTCCTGGTCGGAGTTGCGCGTGCGGCCCCGGGTGTAAACGACCATATCCCCTTTGGGAAGGAAGCGGTCGCTGACGCGGATGGCCTGATCGAGCGGGCCGCCCGGATTGTCGCGCAGATCGAGGAGCAACCGCTTCATTCCCTTGGACTGGAGCGATTCGAGGGCCTCGCCGAGATCGCGGTCGGTCGTCTCGGAGAAGTCGTTCAGCCGGATGTAGCCGGTGTCCTGCCCGATCATGAACACGCCCTTGAGCGTGGGAATGTTCACCTCGTCGCGCTCGACTGCCAGCTCGATGAGTTCGGTATACCCCTGACGGCGCAGGCCCAGCTGCACCTGGGTCCCCTTGGGCCCCCGCAGCGCCTTGACCGCCTGCTCGCTGGTCCAGCCCTTGGTGTCCTCGCCTTCGATCCGGGCGATGACGTCGCCTCGACGGATGCCCTTCCGGTACGCTGGCGACCCCTCGAAGAGAGACATGACGGTGATGTCACCGTCCAGCGGCGTGATGCTGATGCCCAGCCCGTAATACCGGCCTTCTTGCCGCTCGCGCAACTGCGCGTAGGCCCGCGGATCGAGGAAGCTCGAGTGCGGGTCGAGCGTCTGCAGCATGCCCGTGATCGCGCTGTAGACGAGGCGGTCCGATTCGACGTCCTCGACGTACTGGTTCTCGATCGCGGCAAGCGCCGCGGTGAACACGCGGTACCGGTCGGTCAGAGGATCGGAAGTGGCCTGCGCTCGACGGCCGAGCACGCCTCCGACCAGGGCGGAGACGGCCACGGCGAACAGCACCGCCGGAAGCGCGCGGTTCTTGGGCATGTTGGCAGCGTACCACGTGGTCCCGGGCCGTCAAACGGCGCCGTGACGAACGGCGCGATCGCGGGGTCGCATCATTGACCCCGCTGCGGCCCGCGTTTCATAATCGAAGAAGGTCCAAGCACTACCCGGCTGGTCAGGGTCGCTCCCCGGACCCTCTCAGGAGCCTCACGATGTTCGGTTCTCTCGGCATGCCGGAGTTGGTGATCATCTTCGTCATCGCCCTCATCGTCTTCGGCCCGCGGAAGCTGCCAGAGCTCGGCAAGTCGCTCGGCAAGAGCCTCGCGGAGTTCAAGCGCGCCTCCAACGAACTGCGCAACTCGCTCGAAGAAGAGATCCGCGTCGAGGAAGAGCGCGAGCGGACGCCGAAGGCCAC
>JAEYZV010000411.1 GCA_023427865.1 Acidobacteriota bacterium | reverse complement strand
CCCGATGCGCGCATTCGTCTGCACCTACCTCGATGCCGAGTGGCAGGCGCGATGTCACGCCGTGATCGACCAGCTCGTCGCCTCGAGTGAGGGTCGGCTGCGCAGCGTGCCGCAGGGGACCGCGCACCTCACGTACGCGTTCATCGCCGCGCTGCCCGACGAGCAGTTGCCGGCATTGATCGGCGCCGTGGCGAAAGCGTCTGCGCGCGTGCCTGCGCTGCGGGTCACGCTGGGACCACCGTCGATCCTGTACGGCGGCTCCGAGGCACGCCTCGTCCACCTGCCGGCCGTGGATGGGCGCGAAGCGCTCGCGAATCTCGCCCGCACGCTCGCCGACGCCACACGCGACGCGCTGCCCGGCGTGGACGTGACCCCCACGCCTGCGCCGCACGTCACGCTCGCGCGCTTCCGCCGTCGCACCCGCAAACGCGATGCACGCGGTGTCGAGGACGCCATCGCACGCCACCACGCCACGCTCCGCATGGACATCGACGTCGCCGAGCTACACATCGTCGAAAGCCGCATCGGCGCGGGCGGTCCGCAGTACCTGCCCCGCGCGACGGCGTCCCTGGCGGTCCGGTAGCGTCCGGACCGTCCGCCCGATACCCGATACCCGATACCCGGAAGTATCCTTCCCCCCATGCTGCATCCGCACCGGTACTTCGACCCGGATCCGGCCACCCGCCGCATCGCGATCGATCTCCACACCCGAGTCGAGGCCCTGCCGCTCGTGTGCCCGCACGGCCACGTGGAGCCGAAGCTGCTCGCCACCAACGCGCCATTCCCCGACCCGGCCGCGCTGCTCGTGATCCCGGACCACTACGTGACGCGCATGCTGTACTCGCAGGGCATCCCGCTCGAACGGCTCGGCATCCCGACGCGTGACGGCGCGCCGGTCGAGACCGACCCGCGCCGCATCTGGGCCCTGTTTGCCGAGCACTTCTACCTTTACCGCGCGACGCCGACGGGCGGCTGGCTGAAGCACGAGCTCGAGGGCGTGTTCGGCATCACCGAGCCGCTCAACGGGATGAACGCCGCGGCGATCTACGACCATATCGAGGACTGCCTCTCGAAGCCCGAGTTCCTGCCGCGCGCGCTCTACGAGCGGTTCGACATCGAGGTCCTGTGCACGACCGACGCCGCCGGCGACACGCTCGAGCACCACAAGGCGATGCGCGACGAAGGCTGGGGGAACGTGCGCCCCACGTTCCGCCCGGACATGGCGGTGACCCTTTCGCACCCGTCCTGGCGCGAGGAGATCGACCGCATCGGCGTGCTGACCCGTGAGTCGATGGAGACGTACGCGTCCTTCATCCGGGCGCTCGAGTCCCGCCGCGCGTTCTTCAAGCAGCTCGGAGCCACCGCCACCGACCATGCCGTGGCGGTGCCGTACACCGAGCGGCTCGAGGACGGCGAGGCGGCTGCCATCTACGAGCGGGCGCTGGCCGGCAAGGCGAGCCAGGCCGACGCGGTGCGCTTCGGCGCGCACATGCTGATGGAACTCGCACGCATGAGCGTCGAGGACGGCCTCGTCATGCAGCTGCACCCCGGCAGCTTCCGCAACCACAACACGCGCGTGTTCAATCGGTTCGGGCCGGACCGCGGCGCCGACATCCCGATCGAGACCGAGTACACGCGCAACCTGCACGCGCTGCTGAACGCCTACGGCAACGAACCGGGGTTCACGCTCGTCCTCTTCACGCTCGACGAGACCACGTACAGCCGCGAACTGGCGCCGCTGGCGGGCCACTATCCGGCCGTGGTGCTCGGCCCGCCGTGGTGGTTCCACGACAGCGTCGAGGGCATGCTGCGCTTCCGGCACATGGCCACCGAGACCGCGGGGTTCTACAACACGGCCGGCTTCAACGACGACACGCGGGCGTTCCCGTCCATTCCGGCGCGCCACGACGTCGCACGGCGGGTGGACGCCACGTTCCTCGCGCAACTGGTCACCCGGCACGTCATCGACGAAGCCGAAGCGCACGAAGTCATCGTCGATCTCACGCAGCGGCTGGTGAAGAAGGTGTACCGGTTCGCGTGACGAGCGACTGCGAGGGCCGAGGGCCCGAACACGGCTGAGCTTTGCCGGAGTCGCGGTGCCCTCGCCCGTCCGCGGCTGTGCTACTACTTGACGGATGGCGACACGCAAGGACCCCGGACTCGCGGCGGTGCTGAGCCTCGTGGTCCCCGGAGTGGGCCAGATCTACAACGGCGACTTCCTGCGCGGCATCTTCTGGCTCATCGTGACGCCAGGCTTCTGGATCGGCACCGGCGGGCTCTTCGGCTGGGTGTGCCACCTCATCGCCGCATGGACCGCCCATCGCCGGGCCAACTGGCACAATCGCGGCCAGGTGGCACCCGCACCGTGAACCCGCCCGTGACGATGCGTCCCCTGCTCGCTGCCTTCCTGATCGCCGGCGCCGTCGCCTGCAACCGCGGCGAGTCAGGTCCCGACATGCCCGACGCCCCGCTCGTGGCCGACGTCCACTCGTTCGCCCGGCCGGCCGAGGCGCGCGTGACTCATGTCTCGCTGGATCTCGCCACCGACTTCCAGCGGCGGGTCCTGGAGGGCACGGCGGCCCTGACGTTCGCACGCCGCGACGACGCTCGGCAGCTGGTGCTCGACACGCGCGGCCTCGAGATCCAGAAGGTCGAGGACCGCGACGGGCAACCGCTTCGGTTCAGCCTCGGCGGGGAGGTGCCGCACCTCGGACGGCCGCTCGTGATCGAGTTGCCCGAGCGTGGCAGCGTCGTCACGGTGCACTACCGGACGCGGCCGGACGCCGCGGCGCTCCAGTGGCTCGACCCGGCGCAGACCGCCGGCAAGCAGCACCCCTACCTGTACTCGCAGGGCCAGGCCATCCTCACGCGCACCTGGATTCCGACGCAGGACAGTCCCGGGATCCGCCAGACGTACGAGGCGCGCATCACGGCGCCCGCGCCGCTCACGGTCGTGATGTCGGCCGAGATGGATCACGACAGCGAGGACGCGGGCAGCGGCAGGCGGCGCTTCACGTTCAAGATGCCGCAGCCCGTCCCCGCCTACCTGATCGCGATCGCCGCCGGCGACATCGCGTTCCGCGAGCTCGGCCCGCGCACGGGTGTCTACACCGAGCCCGCGATGCTGGAGCGGGCCGCGCGCGAGTTCCAGGATCTCGAGAAGATGATGGCGGCGGCCGAATCGCTCGGCGGCCCATACCGGTGGGGCCGGTACGACGTCCTCGTGCTGCCGCCCGCGTTTCCGTTCGGTGGCATGGAGAACCCGCGCCTGACGTTCGCGACGCCGACGATCATCGCCGGCGACCGCTCGCTCGTGTCACTGCTGGCACACGAGCTCGCGCATTCGTGGTCGGGCAACCTCGTCACCAATGCGACGTGGGGCGACTTCTGGCTCAACGAAGGCTTCACGTCGTACTTCGAGAACCGGATCATGGAGGCGCTGTACGGCAAGGCACGCGCGGAGATGCTGGCGGTGCTGGCGCGCAACGAACTGATCCGCGAGATGGCGACGCTGCCGCCTGCCGACACGAAGCTGGTGCTCGACCTGAAGGGCCGTGACCCGGACGACGGGATGACGTCGGTGGCCTACGACAAGGGCGCCGCCCTGCTCCAGACCATCGAGCAGGTGGTCGGCCGGGAGCGGTTCGATCCCTGGCTGCGCGGCTACTTCAATCGCCACGCGTTCACGTCGATCACCACGAGCCAGTTCGTCGCCGACCTCCACCAGGAGCTCGTTCGCGGTGACAAGGCGCTGCAGGATCGGCTGAACGTGCAGGCCTGGCTCCATGAACCCGGCCTCCCCGACTCCGCGTACCAGCCGTCGTCTCCGGCATTCGCCCAGGTCGAGGCCGAGGCTCGGCGCCTTGGCGGCGGGGCGACTGCGTCCAGCCTGCAGGTGGCCGGCTGGACGCCGCAGCAGTGGCAGCACTTCCTCGAGCTGCTGCGTACGATGAAGCTCACGCCCGCGCAGATGCGTGCCCTCGACGAGCAGTACCAGCTCTCATCGTCGGGCAACAGCGAGATCCTGTTCGCGTGGCTGCGTGTGGCAGTCGCGCGGCAGTACGAGCCGGCCCTCCCCGCCCTCGAGCGCTTCCTGACCAGCCAGGGCCGGCGCAAGTTCCTCCGGCCGCTGTACGAAGACCTCATGCAGTCGCCATGGGGGCAGCCGATTGCGCGGCGCATCTACGAGCAGGCCCGCGGCTCGTACCATGCCGTGTCCGCGCAGGCCCTGGACACCATCGTCAAGTGAAGATCGCGACCTGGAACGTCAACGGCATCCGTGCACGGGCCGCGCAGGTGGAACAGTGGCTCGACGCCGAGCGCCCCGACGTGCTCTGCCTGCAGGAGATCAAGGCCGCGCGCGAGCAGGTGCCGCTGACGCTCGTCGCGCGCGACGACTACTGGACGTGCTGGCACGGGTCGGGCGGCTATTCGGGCGTCGCGCTGCTCGTGCACCGCGACATGGCGGGCACCAGCTGCGAGGCGGTGCACCCGGCGTTCGACTTCGAGTACCGGGTCGCGAGCGTCACGCGCGGCGACCTCGAGATCCTGAGCGTGTACGTGCCGAACGGCGGCAAGGACTTCGCCGCGAAGATGCAGTTCCTCGAAGCGCTCGGGAATCACGCGGCGGAGACGCACCGTGCGGGCCGGCGTCTGGTGATCTGCGGCGACCTGAACGTCGCCCTCACCGATCGCGACCTGCACCCGAAGGAACGCAAGCCGAACGCCATCGGCCAGCGACCGGACGAGCGCGCGCTGCTGCAGCGCGTCATCGACGTCGGGCTCACCGACGTCCACCGCGCGCTGCACCCCGACGACGAGGGGCTGTTCACGTGGTGGGCGCCGTGGCGCAACCTGCGCCAGCGCAACATCGGCTGGCGCATCGACTACGTGCTCGCGACCCGGTCGCTCGGCACGACCGCCAGGCGCGCCGAGTGCCAGCGCGAGTTCGGCACGAGCGACCACGCACCGCTCGTCGTCGAATTCGGGTAGGTAGTACGTAGGCGTCGGGCCC
>JAEYZV010000267.1 GCA_023427865.1 Acidobacteriota bacterium | reverse complement strand
GCGGGGCCCCCTCCCCGGGGGGCCCCCGACGCGACGCTTCCAGGGCGTCGTGCTGTCCGTGGTCCCACCAGCTCCGCCCGCCCGGCGCGATGCGCCTCCGCTTCCTGCTGCATCCGCAGGCATGACGTCACGTGCCCGTCGCGCCAGCACCGCGCATCCGCGTCCCCGATGAACTGCCAGGCGCCGGGGAGTCCATGCGGCGCCTTGCGCGTATGATCTGCGCACCGGCCAGGTCACCAGCATCAGGGAAGGAGCTCGACGCATGTCCGACATCAAGACCATCGCGGTCGTAGGGGCCACGGGAGCGCAAGGTGGCGGGCTCGTGCGAGCCATACTCGCGGACGCCGAGCGCACGTTTGCCGTGCGTGCGATCACGCGCAAGCCGGACTCGGACAATGCGCGCGCGCTGGCCGCGGCCGGAGCGGAGGTCGTGGCGGGCGATGCGGACGACCAGGGGAGCCTCGAACGCGCATTTGCCGGGGCCCATGGCGCGTTCCTCGTCACCAACTTCTGGGAGCACTTCTCGCCCGAGCGCGAGCTGGCCCAGGCGGGCGCGTTGGCACGTGCATCGAAGGCGGCGGGCGTGACGCACGCGGTGTGGTCCACGCTCGAAGACACGCGCCTCGCGTTCCCGCTCGACGACCCGCGCCTCAAGACCCTGCACGGCAAGTACAAGGTCCCGCACTTCGATGCCAAGGGCGAGGCGGACGCGATCTTTGCCGCCGAGGGTGCGCCGACGAGCTACCTGATGGCTGCGTTCTACTGGGAGAACTTCATCTACTTCGGCCAGGGTCCGCGAAAGACGGCCGACGGCAGTGTCGTGCTCGCGCTGCCACTCGGCGGCGGCAAGCTGCCGGGCATCGCTGCCGAGGACATCGGCAGGTGCGCCTACGGCATCTTCCGGCGCGGACCGGAAGTGGCCGGTCAGCGGTTCGGCATCGCCGGCGACGTGCTCTCGGGCCCGCAGTACGCCGCCGCGTTCTCGCGCCACCTCGGCGTGCCGGTCTCGTTTTACGACCTGCCGTTCGCCGAGTACCGGGCGCTCGGCTTTCCGGGCGCCGACGATATGGGGAACATGTACGAGCACCACGCCATCCTCGGCGAGGAGTTCCGCCGGCACAGGTCGCCCGAAGTCGCGCGTGCACTCAATCCCTCGCTCCAGTCGTTCGACGACTGGCTGGGCGCGAACGCGTCGCGGATTCCGCTCGGCTGAGCGGCAAGGCCGCGGCGCACTTCCCAGTTAGTGGCCGGCGACGATGCGGCCGACGTTCTCGGGATTGAAGAACGCGGCCAGCGGCGTCTCGCCGGTGAGCGCCGAAAAGAACTCGTTGGTCGCGTTCTGGTTGCCGTGCAGGGCCGCGAACAGTTGCTGCATCGGCTCCGGTGGCGGTTCGAGCTTCGCGAGTTCGCACGTGAACTCGTACATGGGCCGCGTGCGCTCGTCGCGACGCACGTGATGATCGCGGAGTGCCTCTTCCAACGGACGACGACCGCCGAACCCGGCATCCAACGCATCGGTCAACTGTTCGGCATCGATGAACGCGTCACTGATGCCCTGCGCCGTGATCGGATCCTTGCAATGTCCGGCGTCGCCGACGAGTGCCCATCCCGGTCCGTACGGCTTCCGATAGAAATTGGCTACGCCAGCCGTCCCGACCAGCTTCTCCTCGCGGCGGGCCCGCGCCAGCCTGTCGGCGACGACGGGGATCGACTCGTGGACCGCCTTCATCTGTCGCTCGGCATCGGCCCGGATCTCCGGGAATCGCTCGCTGGGCCACACGGCCGCCAGCAGCGTCAGCCCGCCGTGCGTCGGAAAGCAGGCCGCCCCGTGGAACTCCCGGACGTACTGCTCGAGATCATGCGCGTCGAATCCGCTGTAGTAGGCGTAGTAGAACGTCTCGAGCGGCGGCTTCGCATCGTACTCGGGTGCTCGAACCGCACGCGCCACGGAGGAGTGCGTACCGTCGGCGCCGATGACGACTCGCGCGCGCTCCTCCACCCGCAGGCCGGATCGAAGGTGCCCGACGATGCCGAGGACGCGCTCGTCGTCCCGGACCAGCTGATCGACGGTGAACCCCTCGCGCAGCTCTGCGCCACTCTCGACCGCACCATCGACGAGAATCTTGTCGAGGACGGTTCGTCGCGGGCAGAACCCGCCACGTCCGACATTGGTGTGCGTCACCGCTCCCTGCAGCGCGAACGGGCCGACATCGAACGTCATGTCGAGCGCCACTGGCGGGCAGCCGGTGGCTGCAAGCCGCTCCAGCAATCCCCAACGGTCCATGATCGCGGCGCCGTGCGGCCACACGATGTGCGTGGAGATGGTGTCGCTCGGAAAGCTCGCCTTGTCGACGAGCAGCACCCGCCAGCCCCGCCTGGCCAGAAGCATCGCGGTAGGAGCGCCGGCGCAGCGTGCGCCGACGACGATGGCGTCATACATGGTTCGCTCCTTCCTTCCCGGCAGCCGGCCGGAGCCAGCCAGCACATGAGGCGGCTCGGGAGCCGGCGGAGGAACTGTGCGCGTCTTCACGTTATACGCCACGGCAGCCGTTGCTGTCGTTCGACGATCGCCGCGGCCTTGACGCCGCAGGGCCGTTCGTTCATCGGCGGCGGAGATCCCCTGCGCGAGGTCGTCCTCGACCGCGTGCGGTGAGTCACCGCCGGGCGCGTGCCTCTTCCCGTCGCTTGCGTTCCAGTCCGTCGAGCAGCAGGTCGAGCGTGAACTCGAACTCGGCCTGACTGTCACACCAGCCGAGCACGTCGCCGTCGTTGGCGTGGATCTCCGACGCGACCATCGCGCTCATGTGCGGCAGCATCGCGGCCATCTCTTCGAGGTTCGCGCTCTCCTGTGCGGCTGTCCCGTCGTCGGCCCTCGCCGGAGCGAACAGCTCCTGCATGAAGCCGAGCGTCATGCTGCCAAGGGCATGCAGTGCCCGGTGTGCCAGGTGATACGACAACCCGCCCCCGACCATCGTCGCGAGCGTGGACTCGAAGTGCAGGTACAGGCGCGGCGGTATCGCGGTGCGTGACTGGAGCAGGCCGGGCGCCCACGGGTGACGCAGCATGACCGATCGCGCCGCCAGGCACCGCTGCCGCAAGGCGGCTCGCCAATGTCGTGTCGGCGGGAGCAACCCGATCGCCTCGCCCACTTCGTCGGCGATGCGCTCGACGAGGCCATCGAGCAGCGCCTCCTTGCCGGCCAGGTGGTGGTAGAGCGACATCGCCTCGACGCCCAGCGCGGCGGCGAGCGGTCGCATCGTCACCGCCGACAGCCCTTGCCGATCCGCCAGTTCGACCGCGACGGCGAGCACGCGCTCCCTGGTGAGAGGTGGCCGGGACGTCCTGCGGTTCTTCCCTCCGGCACGGGGCGGCATCCGTGTTACCTTACACCGTACGAAAAATCTTACGGCGTAAGTCTGTCCAGGAGGATGGTCGATGTCACAGGTCACCACCGATGCGGCGGCGCTCGAGTCCCAGGTTCGCACCGCCCGCCTGACCGGAGTCTTCTACCTGGCGCTCGGCGTCACCGGCCTGCTGGGCTTTCTCATCATCCGTCCCATGCTCTTCGTGCCGCTGGACGCGTCGGCCACGCTCGCACGGCTCGTGAACCACCCGGGTCTCGCGCGGGTTGGTGTGGCCCTCGAACTCGGCATCGTCATCAGCCAGACGCTGGCCGCGCTGTGGTTCTTCCGGCTGTTCCGGCGCGTCGACGACTTCGCGGCCGGTGCGCTCGCCGCCTGCGGCCTGGTCAACGCGGTCGTCGTCCTCGGAAGTGCGGCCCTGCTCGGAACCGCACTCCAGGTCGCGCTTGCTCCGGGCGAGGCGACTCCCGCCGTTCCGCACCTGATGTACGTGGCCAGCACCAACCTGTGGCAGGTCGGCAACGTGTTCTTCGGGTTGTGGCTGATCCCCATGGGGTGGTGCGTGGTGCACGCACGTCGAATGCCCCGCCTGCTCGGCCGCATCCTCATGATCGGCGGTGTGGGGTACGTGCTCAACGGCTTTGCCGCCTACCTGCTGCCGCCGGCCGAACTCATCTCGGGCCTCCTCGTCCTTCCCGCGACGGTTGGCGAGTTCTGGATGATCGGCTACCTGCTCGTGGGTCGGGTCGACTGCGGCGAGCCCGCAACGACAAACCACCGGGGCACTGGTTCCTTGAACGCGCCCGCGTGAAACAGCGGATGGTAGATTGCTCGCGGAGCGCGAAGACATGACACGACACGGCAGGAGAGTGCGAGGGGTCTCGGCGGCGATCGTTCGAACTCTCTGTGCGATGGCCACCGGCAGCGTCGCCGCGACCCTGGTGCTGCAGGCACAGCCAGCGCAGACCGAGCGGCCCTGGTTCGATCCGGACCGGCCGATCGCCGAACGTGTCGCGGCGCTCGTCCGACAGATGACGCTGGAGGAGAAGGTCGGCCAGATGATGGACCAGGCGCCGGCCATCGACCGCCTCGGCGTACCTGCCTACGGCTGGTGGAACGAAGCGCTGCACGGGGTGGCCCGTGCCGGCGTCGCCACGGTGTTCCCGCAGGCGATCGCGCTGGCGGCCACCTTCGACGAGCCGCTCATGCGGAAGGTCGGCGTGGCGATCAGCGACGAAGCGCGCGCGAAGCACCACGAGTTCGTGCGCCAGGGCGAGCGTGGTCGCTACCAGGGGCTGACGTTCTTCTCGCCGAACATCAACATCTTCCGCGATCCGCGGTGGGGACGCGGCCACGAGACGTACGGCGAGGACCCGGTGCTCACGGGCCGCATGGCCGTAGCGTTCATCGGCGGCATGCAGGGCGACGACCCCATGTACCTCAAGACCGTCACGACGGCGAAACACTACGTCGTGCACAGTGGTCCGGAAGCCGACCGGCATACGTTCGACGCCAGGGTGAGTGCGCGCGACCTCGCCGAGACGTACCTGCCGCACTTCGAGCGTGCCGTGCGCGACGGCGGCGTGCTGTCGGTGATGACCGCCTACAACGCCGTCGACGGCGTGCCCGTCAGCGGCAGCCGCGCGCTGCTCGACGACATGCTGCGTGCCCGCTGGGGCTTCGACGGCTACGTCGTCACCGATTGCGGCGCCATCAACGACATGTGGAAGCGGCACCGGTACTCGGCCGACGCCGCGGTGGCGTCGGCGCAGGCGGTGAAGGCGGGCACCGACCTCGAGTGCGGCAGCGACTTCCGCCGGCTCACCACGGCCGTGCAGCGGGGCCTCCTCACCGAGGCCGACATCGACCGCGCCGTCACGCGGCTCTTCACCGCGCGGATGCGGCTCGGCCTGTTCGATCCGCCGGAGCGCGTCGCGTACGCGCGCATCCCGTACACGGTGAACGACTCGATCGAGCACCGCCGGCTCAATCGCGAGGTCGCCCGCAAGTCGCTCGTGCTGCTCGAGAACGACGGCGTGCTGCCGCTCGCGTCGGCACTGAAGCGCCTGGCCGTGATCGGGCCGACCGCCGACGACCTCGACGCGCTGGTGGGTAACTACAACGGCACGCCGTCGGCGCCGATCACGATTCTCGAAGGGCTGCGCCGTGCGGCAGAGGCGCGTGGCGCGACGGTGTCGAGCGCACGCGGCAGCGACGTGACGCGCGGCACCCCCGAGGCGCGGCGCGAAGCGGTGGACGTTGCGCGCGCGAGCGATGTCGTGGTGATGGTCCTCGGCCTCACGCCGCGGCAGGAAGGCGAGGAGGGTGAGGACAAGAGCAATCCCGGCGGGGATCGCCGCGCCATCGAACTGCCGGCGAGTCAGCTGCAGCTGTTCGACGAGGTCGCGGCGCTCGGCAAGCCGATCGTCGTCGTGCTCACGGGCGGCAGCGCGCAGGCGATCCCGACGGTAAAGGCGCGTGCGAATGCCGTTCTCGCGGCGTGGTATCCCGGCGGCGAGGGTGGAGGTGCGGTGGCCGACGTGCTCTTCGGCGACGCCGATCCGGGCGGCCGCCTGCCGGTGACGTTCTATGCGTCGACGAGCGACCTGCCGCCGTTCAGCGACTACTCGATGCGCGAGCGCACCTACCGCTACTTCTCTGGCGCGCCGCTGTGGCCGTTCGGGCACGGTCGGAGCTACACGACGTTCCGCTACGACGACCTCAGGATCGAACCAGCAAGCGCGCCCGGCAGGTCGGCCACGCTGGCGCTGACGGTGACCAACACGGGACGGCGTCGGGGTGACGACGTGGTGATGGCCTTCGTCTCGCACGAGGGTGCGGGTTCGTCCGCGCCGCGGAAGGCGCTGGCGGCATTCGGTCGCGTGACGCTCGACGCGGGCGCGTCATCGCGCGTCACGCTGCCGCTCGATCGCGCGCCACTCACGATCGTGGACGACCGCGGGACACGGCACCCGGCGACGCGGCCGATCGCGGTAACCGTCGGGAACCTCTCGGCGACGTTGCCGGCGGCGCCCGCGCCGCGCGACTGACGAGGCGCTCAGGAGGCGATGTTGCCGTTCCGCGCCGCCCTCATCCCCGCCGCGCGGCCTCGATCGTGGCGACGTCGATCTTCCCCATCGTCATCATCGCGTCGAAGGCACGCTTCGCCTCGGCGCCGCCGGCGGCCATCGCATCGGTCAAGACGCGCGGTGTGATCTGCCAGGACAGCCCCCAGCGGTCCTTGCACCAGCCGCACGCACTCTCCTGGCCGCCGTTGTTCACGATCGCGTTCCAGTACCGATCCGTTTCCTCCTGATCGTCGGTGGCGACCTGGAAGCTGAAGGCTTCGCTCTGCTTGAACGCCGGGCCGCCGTTCAGGCCGAGGCACGGGATGCCCAGCACGGTGAACTCCACGGTGAGCACCTGGCCGGCCTTGCCGCCGGGGAAGTCGCCAGGCGCGTGACGCACCGCAGTGACCGCGCTGTCGGGGAACGTCGCCGCGTAGAACTGCGCCGCCTCGTGCGCGTCCTTGTCGAACCAGAGACAGATGGTGTTCTTCGGTGTCATGTGCATGCGCCTCCTGACGGCTTGCACGTTGGCGATCTGACAAAGGACTTGCCACGTTCAGCTGGTGGCAGGTCCGTGCGCACGACGAAGGTGGCGTGCCTCTCTCGTTCTCGATCCTGTAGACGTCCGACGAGAGCGGAAATCATCGCTGTGGAGCAGGTGTGGTGCGCCGCACGGGCTCGGTCGAGAAGCGCACGCGCGTGAACAGCTCCGGGACGTGCGAGTCCCAGACGCCATGTGGGCTCCAGGCCCAGCCGCCGGGATCCTTTGCCGGAGGCGCCTCCTTGTACTGGTTGAAGCGCGAGAAATCCATGCGCCACTCGTCGCCGTCACGAGGCGGGAGGGCGCGCCCGTCCGGCATCGCAAGCGGCTCGAGCGAGCGCCACGGGATGCGCAGTTCCACCGTCCAGCCGCGGTCACGGTCGCTGTTGTCGTTCAGGGTCCCGTCCACGTGAACGGCGGTCTCGAGGCCGGGCATGTCCCAGTTCCAGTAGCCGATGCGTGGCCCCCGCGGGTGCCGCTTGAACCCGACGCCGTTGAAGGGACGCACACCCTCGCGCGTGCGGTCGAACTCGGCCCGACCCGCGTAGCCGGCCGACCCGAACTCCCGCTCCCACACGAAGAAGACCTCGTAGATGGGGCCCAGCGCATTGATCTCGAATTCGTAGTAGGCGGCGCGCCCGGCGATGAACAGCTCGACGTCGTTGTCCTTGTAGATCGGCGCATCGCGCTCGGTGAGCGTCGCCTCGACGAACGGTTCCTCCACCCAATAGCCCACGTACAGGTAGGTGTCGTCCCACAGCACGGCGGCGCGCGTGTCGTGCACGCCGGGACGGCCGCCGATCAGGTCCGCGAAGCGCGGCGAGCGCTCGGCCGCACGCCAGTTCGCTTCGTCGAGCTTTCCGTCGACAACGACGGGCGCTGTCGCGCGTCGGGCGGTGTAGCTGGCGATGCGGTCCTCCGGCCATGGGAAGGGCCATGTCTGCGCCATCAGCGGCATGCTGCCACAGAGCACGAGCGCGGCCGTCAGCCGGCGTCGCCACACGGAGGTCCGGTCATCCATGGGCGCGTAGCTTACTCCCCGCGAGCACCCCGACCGCTCGAGTGGCCGGACCGATCCGGCCGCCGCGCCCGCGAGACGTTGGCGGAGAGCGCCGCCAGCGGGTACAGTCGCACGACCATGCGCGCCGTCGGCTATCGCACAGCCGGAGCACTCGACGCCCCGGAGTCGCTCCTCGACATCGAACTGCCCCGACCCGAGCCCGGGCCTCGCGACCTCCTCGTGCAGGTCCGCGCGGTGTCGGTCAACCCCGTCGACACGAAGGTACGGCGCCGCGCCAGCGCCGAGCCGGGCACCTGGAAGGTGCTGGGGTGGGACGCCGCCGGCGAGGTGGTGGGCGTCGGCGCGCAGGTGACGCGCTTTGCGCCTGGCGACGAGGTCTTCTACGCCGGTTCGCTGAACCGGCAGGGCACCAACGCCGAGTATCACGTCGTGGACGAGCGGATCGTCGGCCGCAAGCCCGCGTCGCTCGACTTCGCGTCGGCCGCGGCATTGCCGCTCACCGCGATCACTGCCTGGGAAGCGCTGTTCGATCGGCTCGACGTGCGCAAGCCCGTGCCAGGCGCGGCGCCAGCCGTGCTCGTCATCGGCGGTGCCGGTGGCGTCGGCTCGATTGCGATTCAGCTCGTGCGGCGACTGACGGACCTCGCCGTGATCGCCACGGCCTCACGCCCTGAAACCACGGCGTGGGCACGCGATCTCGGCGCGCACCACGTGGTCCACCACTCGCGACCGCTCGCCGCCGAAGTCGCCGGCATCGGCATCGGCGCTCCCGCCTTCGTCTTCTCCACGACGGCGACCGACCGCCACCTCTCCGACATCGCCGAGCTCATCGCACCGCAGGGACGATGGGCGCTGATCGACGACCCGGGCGTGGTCGACATCGCGCCGTTCAAGCGCAAGAGCGTGTCCACGCACTGGGAGTTCATGTTCACGCGTCCCGTGTTCGGCACGGCCGATATCGACGCGCAGGGAGCGCTGCTCGACGAGGTGTCACGCCATGTGGACGACGGGGTGCTGCAGACGACGCTCGGCGATCACTTCGGGGTGGTGAACGCGGCCAACCTGCGGCGCGCGCACGAGGTGATCGAGAGCGGCAGGGCGCGCGGGAAGATCGTGCTCGAGGGGTTCTGATCGCGCTGCGCCCCCGGCGTCAGCCCTCGTTGGCGGCCGGACGCCCGACGAGCGGCTCGTGCAGCGACGAACCGCGACACTGCGGGCAGCGGCCCGGTCGGGTGAGGCGCGACTCGTCGAACGTGAAGCCGCAGCGGCGGCAGCGTGCCGGCACCACGAGCAGGCGCACGCCGGCGGCGCGCGCGCTGAGCACGACATGGGGAAGCGCGTCCTCGATGTCGCGGCGCGTCACGCCGAACTGCGCCGCGAGATCGGAAAGGCTGCGCGGCGTCGGCCCGAGTGCGTCGAGCAGTTGCTTGCGGTTGACGGCGGCCATGGACGCGATCCTTGTTCGACGGTCGGCTTGTAGCCGGACGGAATCGCCGCTAGCGCTGGCAGGTGGCGCAGAAGAACGTCGAGCGACCGGCCTGCACGCGGCGCTCGATGGTGCCGGGGCAGCCAGGCGTTGCGCACGGCAGCCCTTCGCGATCGTAGGCACGGAAGCGCGCGCTCCGATAGGGGCCACGCGTCTGGCGCGCGATCGCGCGTCGGAGCACATGCCGTATCGCTGCGACGAGACGCACCGCCGTGGATCGTGGCGTGCCGTTGGCCGTGGCAATGCTCGACGCCGCGCGGAAGGGCGAGATGCCCGCCCGATGCAGCGCTTCCACCGCGTAGATGTTGCCGAGGCCGGCGACGACGCGCTGGTCGAGCAATGCCGCCTTGAGCGGCGCCTGCCGGCGCGCGCAGGCGGCGGCGAGCCAGTCGGCCGTGAACGCGCGCGACAACGGCTCGGGCCCGAGCGTCGCAAGCGTGGCGTGGGAGGAGAGCTCCGCAGGCGAGAGCAGGTCCATCGCGCCGAAACGGCGCACGTCGTTGATCGTCACGATCCAGCCCGACGACATCCCGAAGACGACATGGTCGTGTGCCGACGGCTCGGATGCCGGGTCGGCATCGAAGCCAGACGATGCCGGCGCGATGCGGAACTCGCCGGACATGCCGAGGTGCATGACCAGTGTGTCCCCCGTGGACAACGGCACCATCAGGTACTTGGCGCGGCGAGCGACGTCGAGCACCGTGGCGCCCGTCAGGCGCTCGGCGAAGTCGGCAGCGAAGGCGCGGCGGAGGTCGGCACGGCGCAGGATCACCCACTCGAAGCGCGCGCCGCGCATCGCGGGCTCGAGCATTCGTCTGGCCGCTTCGACCTCCGGGAGCTCAGGCACTGCGTCAGGATAGCAATCGTTATTCTGCGCGGCAGGAACGTGCCTACAATTCGCAGGTGGCGACGCGCACGTGCCATCACTGCAAGCAGGCCATCGAGGTCGGTGAACCGCACGACTGCTGGACGACCACCGAGCGGGCGCTGACGGCGGACCTCAGCGAGGATCTGCACGAGGCCTGGCTGCGACTGCGCGAGGCCGCGGTGGAGCTCGGCGAGCAGCGCATCTACGCCGCGCATCACTCGATCATGTTCGCGCGTCGCACCTGCTACTTCTTCGTCCGACCGAAGCGGTCCTTCCTCGAAGTGTGCGTGTTCCTCGGCCGCACCGTGACGTCGCCGCGCATCCGGCGCGCCGACCCGGTGTCGAAGACGAAGGTGGCTCACTTCCTCCGAATCAGCCACCGCGACGAGGTCGAGGCGCCCCTCACCGACTGGCTCGAGGAAGCGTACGCGTTCGCAGGCAGCGCCGCGCCTGCGGCGGCGTCGCGCGTCGTGACACGCGCCCGAAGAACGACGCGTGGTGCTGGTGCGCGGCAGTCGCGGCCATAGCGCCCCGCGAGGCCTGACCGCGGGTAAACCGCGCGACCCGCGGGCGCGTCGGACGGCCGCACGCCAGGCGCTGGTCTGCTGTGCTTGCTGCGACGGGCGCCGCTCTGGATACTGCGGCGATGGACTTCATCTCACTGTTGCTCGCCGAGCTCGATCGGGAAGTCGCCCGCAGCCGCCGGGTGCTGGAACAGGTGCCCGATGGCAGGGCGGACTGGAAGCCGCATGACAGGTCGATGGGGTTCGGCCCCCTGGCCAACATGGTGGCGACCATTCCCATGTGGCTGACGATGATCGTGCGGCAGGACCAGCTCGACGTCGCGCCGAAGGACGGCGGCAGGATCGAGTGGCCGTCGCCATCGACGGCCGCCGAGTACGTCGCAGCGCTGGACAAGGCTGCCGATGGCGCACGCGAGGCGCTGCGCGGCACCGACGAGGCGCACCTGCGAACGCATTGGCAGCTGCTCGCGGGTGGCACCGTCGTCATGGACGTGCCGCGGCACGAGATGCTCCGCGACTCCATGAACCACTGGGTCCATCATCGCGGACAGCTGACGGTGTACCTGCGGCTCATGGGCGCGAAAGTACCCGCGATTTATGGTCCGTCGGCCGACGACACGAGCTTCGCGTGATGCCGCGAGCGAGCCTGGGCCGCTGCTCCCTGCCTACGCGGGCGTCGACAGCTTCATCAGGACGAGCCCGCTGACGATGAGCGCAGCGGCGACGACGCGTCCCGTCGTCAGCGCCTCGCCGAGCGCCGTGACGCCGACGACGAAGGCGCCGACCGCGCCGATGCCGGTCCACACGGTGTAGGCGGTCCCGAGCGGCAGGGTCCGCATGGAGATGGACAACAGGCCGAAGCTCGCCAGCATGGCGAGCAGCGTCACGATCGACGGCCCGACGCGCGTGAAGCCATGCGAGAGCTTCATCGTGAACGCCCAGACGATCTCCAGCACACCTGCGGCAACGAGCAGCAACCAGGCCATGTCGGCACTTCCCTGTGATGAAAGGACCGGGCCGTCCCGGATGTCGTCCCCGTAGGTGGGCGGAGGGCGTGGCCTCCAGGCGACGAGGACGTCATTGTCCCACATCGGCGCGGGCGCCGAGCGCCCGGGGGGGGGGGCCCCCCGCCGCCCGGCGGGGGGGGGGCGC
>JAEYZV010000349.1 GCA_023427865.1 Acidobacteriota bacterium | reverse complement strand
GCCGGGGATGTTCGCCGCGGCAGGACCGTCCCCCACGAGACGCCCATCCTTGAAGATCGCGCTGTTGGTCAGCGTCGCGTGGATCGGCGACTGGTCCTTGTAGTCGATGACCACCGGCTCGCGCATGTCGTTGCGGAACAGGAGCGCCATGCCGTCCCCACCGATCCCTGAAGCGTCGGGCTCGACGACGCCGAGTGCAAACGACACGGCGACCGCGGCATCGACGACGTTGCCGCCCTCGGCGAGCACGCGCGCACCGGCCTCGCTTGCCAGGGGATGCCCCGAGACGACCAGCGCGTCGTGCGATCGGACCGGCGCGTGCACGAGCGGCTGACGACTCACGAGCTCGTCGACCACCTGCTCGAGCTCCTCCGCGGAACTCGCCGCCGATGCGCGCGGCCGCAGTTCGTTTCTCAGTGACTCCCACGCCGACGCCGACGCCCCCGAGGTGTAGTACAGGTCGCGCAGGAGCTGCCACGACCGGTCGAAGGCCTGCGCCCATCGCGACGGCTCCGGCGCGATCGTGCCGGTCACGGGAACGGCGCCGGCGTCCGGTGGCAACGGCGCAGGAATCGTGCGAAGGGTGAAGCCGTGCCCGCGATCGAAGACCGGCGGCGGCTCGCCGGGCACGCGTGCGGGATTGCCGTTGTAGTCAGGCAGGTCGGGAGGGAGGTCGGCAAGCAACAGCGTCCTGCCGTCCGGCGACCACGCGGGCTGCGCGCGATGTCGTGAGACGAGGATCGCGCCTTCCGACGCGGCCGCCCGTTGGGCACCGCGCAGGGAGAACGTGGCGGCGCTCGGCACCGGCGCCACCCACACGGCACCCTGGCCGTCGGCCGCCGCCGCGTACGCCACACGCATGCCATCCGGGGCCCACGTGGGGTACGCCTCACGCTCACGTGTCGCCGTCACGCGCCAGGGCCGCTCGTCGCGCGGCACCGCGGCCTCGAGGTCGCCCTCGCGGGTGTCGAAGGGCGCGGCGATGCTGCCGATCAGCCGTACCCAGACGTCGTCGCCGCCCTGCTCGTCCTGATGGCTCGACACGTACGCGACGCGCGTGCCGTCGGGCGACACGGCCGGGTACTGCTCGTCGGCAGGCGTGTCCACGAAGACGTGGACCGGCGGCGGCGCACCCGGTGCCGTGCCGTCGATGTTGATCACCATCAAGCCCCATTGGTCGCGCGTGCGACGGGCGAACACGATGCGGCCATCGGGCGTCCAGGTCGGGTGTCGTTCGTCGCCGGGCGTGAAGGTGACACGGCGCGGGTGGGCGCCCGGTTCGGCGACGTAGATGTCGAACCCCGAACCGAGGTCGGCGGCAAACGCCACGCGACGGCCCCGGGCATCCCAGGCGGGATCGCGCTCGACGACGGGAGGGGTGCCGTGCGGCCAGCGCACGAGCAGCTGCGGCTCGTCTCCTCTGGGCGTCATCGTCCAGAGCTGGTCGAGGAGCGAGACCGTGATACGGCCCTCGTCCACCCACGCCGGATCGCGCACGGCCGTCAGCGGCTGCGCGTCCTGTGCGTGCAGCGCCAGGTGCAGCCCACCCGCACCAAGCGCCACGAGCGCGACGAGGCGGCCGAGGCGAGACCCTGCGCGCATGCCTGTCGGGCGCCGATCGGCAGTCTTACGTCAGCGCCCGCTGACGAGTCGGCGGATCGTCTCCGCCAGGGCACGGGCCGACAGGCCGTTGGCGTCCATCAACTCCTCGGGCGTACCGCTGCGCGGCACCTCGCGCACCGCGACGCGCTCGACGCGCACGCCCGCCGGCGACACGACTTCGCACACGGCGTCGCCGATGCCGCCCGCCGAGTAGTGATCCTCGACCGTCAGGATGAACCCGGTCTCCCGACCGGCCGCCGCAAGCGTCTCGGCATCCACCGGCTTGACCGAATACAGGTCGACGACGCGCACGGCAATGCCGTCGGCGGCGACCGTCTCGGCCGCCTTCAGCGCCTCGAACACGGTGACGCCGGCAGTGACGATCGTCAGCGCGTCGTTGTCGGAGCGGCGCAACACCTTCGAGCCGCCCACCGGGAACGATTCGCCCGCGTCGTAGGTCACGGGTGTCTTCGGGCGGCTGGTGCGGATGTACGCCATGCCGTCGTGTGCCGCCGCCTCGGCGACGAGCTTCTCGGCACTCACGGCGTCGCACGGGTACAGCACCGCGCAGCCGGGCACGGCCCGGAACATCGCCAGATCCTCGAGCGCCATCTGCGAGGGACCGTCCTCGCCAATCGAGACGCCGCAGTGGCTGCCGGCGAACTTGACGTTGACCTGGCTGATGCCGGCCATGCGCACGAAGTCGGCCGCACGCGAGAGGAACGCGGCAAACGTCGCCGCAAACGGCACGGCGCCGCGCGCCGCGAGCCCCATCGCCATGCCCACCATCACCTGCTCGGCGATGAAGGCCTGGTAGAACCGTTCTGGAAACGCCTTTTCGAAGCGGTCGCTGAACGTGGAGTTCTTGACGTCGGCATCGAGCGCCACGACGCGGGCATCGGCTGCGCCGAGCTTCGCGAGTGCGGTGCCGAACGCCTCGCGCGTAGCGACCATGTCACCCTTGGCGTAGGCCGGCGCCTCGACCTGTCCTGCCGACGCCGGATCGGGCCGGGCGATGACCCCCGACGGCTTCGGAATGTCCGGCCGGCCGGCGCCCTGCTCCGGCGCGAGCTGCCCCTCGAGTTCGGCGATCGCGGCATCGGCCTGTTCGGCCGAGAGCGGCTTGCCGTGCCAGCCGGGCTTGTCCTCCATCAGCGACACGCCCTTGCCCTTCAGCGTGCGGGCGACGAGCACCGACGGCTTCCCCTTCGTGCTCCGTGCCTCACCGAACGCCCGCTGCACCGCCTCGATGTCGTGGCCGTCGACGACGATGGCGTGCCACCCGAAGGCGCGCCAGCGCGCCGCCACCGTCTCGGCGTCGTGGCCGAACTGCGTCTCGCGGCTCTGCCCGAGCCCGTTGAGGTCGATGATGGCGCAGAGCGAATCGAGCTCGTGGAACTGCCCGCTCTGCGCGGCCTCCCACACGGACCCTTCCGCCATCTCGCCGTCGCCGAGCAACACGTACGTGCGGTAATCGCTGCCGATGCGCCGCGCGTTCAGCGCCGAGCCGACCCCCGCGGCTAGACCCTGGCCGAGCGAGCCCGTCGCCACGTCCACCCACGGCAGCCGCGGCGTCGGGTGTCCCTCGAGGTCGCTCGTCAGCTCTCGAAGCGTCAGCGTGGACTCACGCGACACGATGCCCACCTCTGCCCATGCGGCGTACAGCAACGGCGCCGCGTGCCCCTTCGACAGGATGAACCGATCGTTGTCGGCGCGATCGGCGTCGTGCGGGTCGTAGCGCATCTCGCCGAAGAAGAGCACGGCCGTGAGGTCGGCTGCGGAGCAGCACGTGCTCGGGTGGCCGCTGCCGGCCTTCGTCGTGCTGCGCACCGAGTCGATCCGGATGCGGGTGGCGATGTTGTGCAGGACGGCCGTGGCGGGTGCAACTGACGCGGACACAAGGACCTCCAAAGTGCCGAAGTCTACCATGCGGCTGCGACCGCTCCTGACGGCCCGAGTGCGTGCCACGCGAGCGCCGCGGGCGCGGCGAACACACCGGCACCTGCGGCACGGGGGGTGATCCCGACGAGCAGTCGACGCGCGTCGGCGCGAGCCGCGGGATCGTCGGGATGGAGCCTGATGAGCAACCGCGCGGCGTCGGCGTTGCCGAGGATCGGGTAGTACGGCTCGGCGAGCCGTCCGACCTGGCCGGCGCCGGCAAGCGCCGCCACCCGATCCACGAGCGCACCCGAGCCGTCCTGCAGCCGCGACGCCGTCGTGCGCAGCAGCTCGTCGGCAAGGTCGCGGTAGACATCGTCGTCGCGCCACGCGTCGGCATCGGCGAGCGCATGCGCGAGCACCATGGCGTCGTCGAGCAGCATCGGG
>JAEYZV010000291.1 GCA_023427865.1 Acidobacteriota bacterium | reverse complement strand
CGCTGATGGCCGACTCGCCGAAGCTCGCGCCGACGATACGCGCCACCTCGACGCGCGCGTCGTTGAAACACGCGCCACCGGAGTGCCGCTCGAGCGTGGCCGGAGCGAGCGCGTTGGCCGTCTGGCCGTTCAGCGTGCTCTGCCGCCACAGCCCCTTGGGCAGGCTGACCACGCCGCGCGCGATGTTCGGCGTGATCTGCGCCATGCAGTGCACGTCGCCGAGCGCGTTGAACACACGCACCGGATCGCCGTCGGCGATGCCGCGCGGTTCCGCGTCGGCCGGGTGCAGCTGCAGCCGCGCGACGTTGCGCCGCAACTGCCCGAACGTCGAGCTCACCGTCTTCTCGCTCGCGGGCGAGATCAGCGCCAGCGGGAACGTGGACGAGGCGGGGTCGGCCTCGTAGCTGTACAGAGGCCCGCTGCTGGCGAGCGAGTCGGGATACAGGTGGATCCGGCCATCGGGTGTGCCGGGATGCACGTCCACCATCTGCACGGGACGCACGCCGGCCGGCGGTCGGGCGGCGCGCTGCTCCATCACCGCTTCGCTGGTCTCGGGCGGCAGGGCCGCAGACACCCGCAGCAGCGTCTCCGTCTCGTCCTCGTACTCGCCGATGTCGAGGCGTGCCGCGAGCTCGCTGAACACCGCCACGTTCGGGCGCGACTCCCCAACCGGCTCGATCGCCGGCTTGACCAGCTGCAGCGCGTAGTTGCCGTACCCGCGCGCAATGTCGTAGTGCTCGAGGAACGTCGTCGCGGGCAGGATCACATCGGCGAAGCGGGCCGTGTCGGTCCGGACCTGGTCGAATACGACCGTGAACAGGTCGTCGCGCTGCAATCCCTGGAGGATGCGGTTCTGGTCGGGCGAGGTGACCAGCGCGTTGCTGTTGTAGACGAACAGCACCTTCACGGGTGGATTCATGTCACCGGCGAGCGCCTCGCCCAGCCGGTTCATGTTCACCAGGCGCGTCTTGGTCTCGGGCGTGCGGCGCCAGCGTTCGCCGTCGAGCCCCCAGGCACCGCTGTTGCTCATCGTGTAGCCGCCGCCGTGCACGCCGAACGCGTTGACGAGCGCCGGCAGCGCCAGGATGGCCATCACGGCCTCGGTGCCGTTGCGATTGCGTTCGAGCCCCCACCCACAACGGATCACCGAGGGGCGCGTGCCGGCGTACAGGTCGACGAGCCGCGTGATGGCGGCCTCGGGCAAGCCCGTGATCGCACTCACGCGATCGAGCGTCCACGGCTCGGCGCGTTGGCGGAACTCGTCGAGGCCGGTGGCATGCGCACGCAGGAACGCCTCGTCGACGGCCCCGCGCTCGAAGAGTTCGCGAGCCATGCCGAGTGCCAGGACGAGATCGGTGCCCGGGCGCACGGGCAGGTGCAGGTCCGCCTGGCGCGCGAGCGCCGTGGCGCGCGGGTCGATGACGACCAGCGTCGAGCCGGCCTCCCGTGCCTGCTTCAGGAACGGCACGATGTGGATGCCCGAGGCCGACGGATTCGCCCCCCAGACGAGGATGAGCCGGGCGTTGGCGTAGTCCTCGTAGGCGACGCCCGGCATCTTGCCGTACATGGCCTGCGCGGCCAGGCCGGTTGGGGCCGCGCAAACGGCGCGGGCGAGTCGCGAGGCACCGAGGCCCCGCCACAGGTCGGCGTCCGCGGTGAGGTGAGTGACCAGCCCATTGGAGCCGCCGTAGGAGTACGGCAGGATGGACTCGCCGCCGAACTCGTCGCGCGCCGCGCGCATGCGATCGGCGATGAGCGCCATCGCCTCCTCCCATGTCGCGCGACGGAACTTGCCGAGGCCCTTGGCGCCGTCGCGGATTTCGGGATGGAGCAGGCGGTGCTCGCCGTACAGGTGATCGGTGAACCGCCGCACCTTGCCGCAGATGAACATGCGCGTGGTGTCGCTGGCCGGGCCGGCATCGATCTGCACGACACGCCCCTGATCGACCGTCACCTGCAGGCTGCAGCTGTCCGGGCAGTCGAGCGGGCACGCCGTCTGCACAACGTTCGGGCTTCGTCGTCTGGGGGTCGCAGACACTGCCGGTATTCTGGCACAGCGGCCCGCCCGCTCGCGCGTGCCGCGTGCGGGTCGTCAGGCCCTGTCTCGACGTCGCGCGGCGCGCACCATTGCGCACAGGAAAGCCGCGCCGACCAGGAAGGTGCTCCCGGGCTCGGGCACGGCGTGCGACTGGAAGCTGACCGCCGCCATCGGCGCCACGTCCAGGACGCCGGCCATCGTGAGCGGTTGCTCGTCTTCGGGTGTGAAGGCGTACAGCCCGGCGGTAGGCGCCTGGTCCGCGGGCGGGCCGACCAGGGCCATCACGTGTTCGACCGGCATGTACTTGGCTCGATCCGGTGCGGCGTTGGACTGGACGGTTCCCGCGTGCGGGTTGTCGTAGATCGGCACGTACGCCGACAACGTGGTGGGGTCGTCGGTGAGATCGATGGCAGCCATCACCTGATCCTCGCAATGGCGTGCGCCGCATGGCGCAACCGCGATGGAGTGCGTGCGCGCGATTGTGACACAGCCGTTCTGTCGGTCGTCGGTCGTCGCTTGCTCGCCCGCCCTGTATGCTGGCGCGCATGTCGGCCCTGCCGCCTTTCGCGCCTGCTGCACGCCGCGCGGCATTCCGGCTCCGCAGCGGGCCCCGATTCGGCGTGCTTGCCGCGGTGGTTGCCGTCGCGCTCCTGGCGAGTTGCCGCACCGGGCCACCGGAGTTCGACCTGGTGCTGCGCGGTGGCCTGGTGCTCGACGGCACCGGCACGCCGGCCATGCGCGCCGACGTGGGCGTCAACGGCGACCGCATCACCGCCATCGGCGATCTGGCGGATCGCACGTCACACACGACCGTCGACGCCACTGGTCGCGTCGTTGCCCCCGGGTTCATCGACACCCAGGGGCAATCCGGGCGCACGCTGCTCGAGGATGGCGCCGGCGCCAGTCACATCCTGCAGGGCATCACGTCCGAGGTGATAGGGGAGGCGAGTTCTCCCGCCTTGTGGGGCGCCGGGTCGGCGGACGAGCCGTTCCTGCAGCGAATCGGGATGTCCTTCGACTGGTCGGGCGTGTCCGGGTTCCTCGACCGCCTGTCGGCCCGCGGCATCACGGTCAACGTCGGGTCACTGGCGCCCCTCAACCAGCTGCGGGTGGACGTCATCGGCATGGCGCGACGGCCCGCACGCCCCGGGGAACTCGACCAGATGCGACGCCGGCTCGACGATGCGATGCGGCAGGGGGCGTTGGGCTTGTCGAGCGCGCTGATCTACGCGCCCGGGTCGTACGCGACCACCGAGGAGATCGTCGCGCTCGCCAGGACGGCAGCCATGCACGGCGGGCGATACGTGTCGCACATCCGCGGCGAGGGCGATCGCCTGACGTCTGCCATCGACGAGGCCCTGACGATCGCCGAGCAGGCCCACCTGCCCGTGGTGATCTACCACCTGAAGGTCGCCACCCGTGCCCGGTGGAAGACGATGCCGGAGATCGTGGAGCGGATCGAGGCCGCGCGCGCCAAAGGGATCGACGTGTCAGCGACGGCCTACCCATACCCGGTGGCCGGCACGAGTCTCGGCGCGTCGCTCCCTGACTGGGTGCACGAGGGCGGTGAGCGCGCCATGCTGCGGCGGCTCATGGACCCGGCCCTGCGGGCCCGCATCCGCCGTGAAATCGAGCACGGACACGCCGGCAGGGAGAACTTCCTCCGGAGTGCCGGCTTCGAGGGCGTCACCATCGCCGACGTGAAAGCCGGCGGCGACACGACTGTCGTCGGACGAACGCTCGCGGAGATCGCGCGGAGCCAGGACCGCTCGCCCTGGGACGTCTTCTTCGACCTGCTGGTCGCTCATGATGGTCGGGTGGCCGCCCTCTACGCGCTCATGCACGAGGACGACGTACGGGTGGTGCTGAAGCAGCCATGGGTGAGCATCGGATCGGATTCGTCGGCGCAGCCGGCCGACGGGCCGCTCGCGGTGGGCCGCCCGCATCCCAGAGGATTCGGCACCTTCCCGCGCGTGCTCGGGCGCTATGTGCGCGACGAGCAGCTGATACCGCTGCCCGAAGCCATCCGGCGGATGACGAGCTTCGCGGCTGAGCAGATGGGGATCAGCGAACGAGGGCGGATCCGGCCGGGATGGTATGCCGACCTCGTCGTTTTCGATCCCGCGACGATTCGCGACCGGGCCACGTTCGAGGCGCCGCGGCAGTACCCTGAAGGGATGGACACCGTGGTCGTCAATGGCGTGGTGACGGTGCGCGACGGGAAGCTCACGGGCCAGCGTGCCGGACGGGCGTTGCTAGGGCCCGGCGCCGTGCCGCAGCGGAGGACGTCATGAACCTGGCAGCTGGGGAGGCGGTGCCCGGCGATGTCGGCGTCGCGGTCAAGACCACCCCTGGTCGCCGCCGCGTCGTCATCGTCGGGGGCGGATTCGGCGGGCTGTCGGCGGCCCGTGCCCTGCGGTGGGCCGACGTCGATGTCGTGCTCGTCGATCGGCGGAACCACCACGTCTTCCAACCGCTGCTCTATCAGGTGGCGACGGCCGGGTTGTCGCCGGGCGACATCGCGTCGCCGATCCGCTGGATTCTGCGCTACCAGCAGAACGTGCAGGTGCTGCTCGCCGAGGCTCGTGGCGTCGACACCGCCGCGCAGGTGCTCCAGCTCGACGTCGGGCAGCTGCGCTACGACGCGCTCATCCTCGCCACGGGCGCCACGCACGCGTACTTCGGCCACGATGAGTGGCAGGCCGCCGCGCCCGGCCTCAAGACACTCGAGGAC
>JAEYZV010000059.1 GCA_023427865.1 Acidobacteriota bacterium | reverse complement strand
CTCGAACTTCGGGTCGAGGATCGCCGTCGTCGTGCGGACGACTTCGTATTCCTCGTCTTCCGGCGGGTGGTCGCTCACGATGTGGAACATGCAGCGGTCGAGCTGAGCTTCCGGCAGCGGGTAGGTGCCTTCGAGCTCGATCGGGTTCTGCGTGGCGAGGACGAAGAACGGCGGCTCGAGCTCGTAGCTGCGCCCGGCGGCGGTGACGTGCCCCTCCTGCATCGCCTCGAGCAGCGCGGCCTGGGTCTTGGGCGGCGTCCGGTTGATCTCGTCGGCGAGCAGGAGCTGGGTGAACACCGGGCCGCGCACGAAGCGCAGGGCGCGAATGCCGTCGGCCTCGTCGAGGACCTCGGTGCCGGTGATGTCGGACGGCATCAGGTCGGGCGTGAACTGGATGCGCCGGAACCCGAGGTCGAGAATCTGCGCCAGCGTGCGCACGAGCAGCGTCTTGGCCAGGCCGGGCACGCCCGTGAGCAGGCAGTGCCCACCGGCGAACAACGCGGCGAGCACGAGGTCGACCGAGGCCTCCTGCCCGACCACGACCTTGCGCAATTCTGTCAGGACGCGGTTACGGCTGTCGGCGACCCTGGCCACCAGCGCACGGGCCTCGTCGGCGGTCAGAGGCTGCGGTTTCTGCGGCGCGAATTCGTTCACAAGTTCCTCGACAGTCGGCCGGCCGGCCGTCCTACAGGTAGGCTGCAGCCTGACGCCTGCAGCCCGCGTTCGTCTCGCGTCGCGAGCCTAGTGCGTGAGCGTGTAGATGACCTCGTTGATCATCATCCGATACGCCTGCGCGGTGTGCTGTATGTACCCGGGGTACTGCTCCGCGTTGGACCACTCCCAGCCGTCGCCCATGTCCGTGTTCCAGTTCATGAGCACCATGGCGCGGCCGTTGTCGTCCTCGATGGCGCGCAGTTCCGGCGTGATGCCGCCCTTCTCCCACGTGCGGCCCGCGAAGAACGAGCCGAGCCCGGGCACCTGCGGGAAACCGTCGATCTGGTAGAAGCACGAGAACACCGGGTGCGAGTTGGGCAGCGTGACGATCCGCCGCTCGGGGAACACACGCTTCATCTCCTCGACCACGTTCTCCATCTCGATGTCGCCATGGAAGTCGTCCATCACCGCGGTGCCGCCACGCAGGAGGAACTCACGGAGAATCGGCACCTCGCTGTCCTGCAACCGCAGCGTGCCTGGCTCCACGAAGTAGACCCACGGATGGTTGAACAGCTCGGGATCCTCGAGACGCAACACCGTCGGCTCGCCGACGTCGATCGCCGTCACCGACTTCAGGCGGCGCGACAGGTTCTGCTCGGCCGCAGGACCGTCGATGGCCCACGAGTCGCTCCAGTATCGGGCGCGGAACGACTGCGCGTTGTGCGCGTCGTACCGGATGCGCGTGAACTGCCAGCGCAAACCGGCAAAGCGCGGGTCGGGCTCGGCAAACTGCGCCCACACCTGCGGGAGGGCCGCCGTGCCGAGCACCGCGAGTGCCAGACCTGCGATGACGAGGCCCAGCCGCAACCGCGCGCGTGCGCTCATGGCTGCTGGCCTCCCTTCCCGTCGACGATCCGCAACAGCAGTTCCTGTGCCCGCTCGTGACGCGGCGTCGTCTCGAGTGCCCTGATGAGGTGCTGCTTGGCCGCATCGGGCTGACCGGTCTCGAGCGTTGCCGCCGCGAGCGACGTCAGTGCGTCGGCCGGGTTCGCCGGGCCGGCGTCGACGGCCGCCTGCAGTTCGCGAAGCGCCACCGCCACGTCACCGCGCGCGAGGGCCAGTTCGCCGAGGACGGTGTGCGCCGACGCGTCGAACGGGTCGACCTCGATCAACCGCTCGGCGGCTCGCTGCCGCAACGCGGCGTCTTCGGGGGCGCGCGCCACCGTGAGCAGTTGCCGCAGCGACTGCACGGCGGTGTGATCGTGTTCGAGCACGTGCTCGAGGAAGCGTCGCGCGTCCTCGGGTCGCTCCTGCCGCATCGCCGTCGTCACGAGCAGGCGCCACGGGCAGGCCTCGCCGACCGCGAACGGCACGAGAGCCGCAGCACGTTCGAGGACCCGGCGCGCGGCGGCGAAATCGCCGAGGCGCAGCAGCGGCGCGGCAGCCAGCATCTGGGTGCGGAAGTTGCCCGCGTGCCCGTCGGCAAAGGCCACCCAGTCGGCCGACGTGCCGTTGCGTCCCGGAGGTGTGGTCTCGACGTCGGTCAGCGCCGGCGCCACCGCGTCGTACTGCTGCTTCACATACGCATCGAACTCGGGTTGCAGCGTCGCCCACGTACGCCCGTACACCGCCTCGAGCGCCGCCTCGTCGCTCAGCCCCTTGCCGAAGCTGCGCACGAAGTCCCTCAGCCGGCTCTCGCCGTGCGCCTCGACGAGGTGGGCGACGAGCACGGCCGCCTGCTGGTAGGCGAGGTTGATGGTGTCGATGCGCGTGAATCCGCTGTTGAGATCGGCCAGCGGCAACAGGCGCCCGGACGCGTGCGCCTGCGCGAACAGCAGTTCCGACTCGCGGCCCCACCCCGGCCGTGCCCGCATCTCCTCGAACGTGGAGATCCCCTCGCTCAGCCAGCGTGGCAGACGGTTGCCCGACATCTGCAACGTGATCACGTGCGCGAGTTCGTGCCAGAGCGTGGCGGCCCAGTTGAACGAGCCCGGCGGGCGCGCCTTGGGCGAGTCCATCGTGACCACGCGGCCGAAGCACGCGCCGAGCGCCCCGTGCATCCCGGGCAGGCCCATCGTGCGTACGGCGAAGTCGTCGT
>JAEYZV010000233.1 GCA_023427865.1 Acidobacteriota bacterium | reverse complement strand
CTGCGGTCGTCGAGGGCAAGGGGTGGACCGACACCGCGGGCGACTTCGATCGTCTTCCCGCCCGTGCCGAGAGCATCGTGCGCAAGCCGGTCTGGTCGCTGTCGCGCCACTCGTCCGGGATCAACGTGCGGTTCACGAGCGACACCAGGCTCGTCCGCGTGCGGTGGACGGTCACCGAGGAACGCCTGGCCCTGCCCCACATGCCGGCGACCGGCGTGAGCGGGCTCGACCTGTATACGCGCGTGGGATCGGCGTGGTACTTCGTCTCCGAAGCCCGGCCGGTCAAGTCGCCGACCAACGACGCGCTCGTGACGGCCGAACTCACGCCACAGACCCGCGAGTTCCGGCTCTACCTGCCGCTCTACAACGGCGTCTCGCAGCTGGAGATCGGCGTCTCCGAGGACGCCTCGTTCCGTTTCGAGCCACCCAGGACGGCAAGGCCCGTCGTCGTCTACGGGACGTCGATCACGCAGGGCGGCTGCGCGTCCCGCCCGGGCATGAGCTACACGGCCATCCTCGGTCGCCGGCTCGACGTCCCCGTCGTCAACCTGGGGTTCTCGGGCAATGGCAAGGCGGAGCCGGAAGTCGCGCGGCTGCTGGCCGAACTCGATCCGGCCATGTTCGTCATCGACTCACTGCCGAACATGACGCCGCAGGACGTCGTGGACAACATCCCGGTGCTCATCGACACCATCCGCGCGGCGCGGCCGAACACACCGATCGTGCTCGTCGAGCACCTGCCGTATCCGAGCCTGCAGTTCCGCAAGGAGAAGGCCGCGAGCGTCGCCACGGCGAACACCTCGCTGCGGAAGATCCACGAGACGCGACGCAAGGCGGGCGACCGGCACATCACGCTCGTGCCTGCCGCAGGCCTGCTCGGCACCGACGGCGAGGGCACGGTGGACGACAGCCACCCCACCGATCTCGGGTTCACGCGCATCGCGGATGGCCTGGAAGGGCCGCTGCGGCGCGTCCTCGACAGGGCTCGGTAGGAGCCGCGTTCAATCGTCCGGGAACCAGGCGGGCGCGTTCGGGGGAACACAGATCGGCGCGTTCGGAGAACGCGCCCTACCAACTCACACCGGGAAGCGTCCCGGGGGAACTGCGGACAACCCCGGGCCGGTGAGCTGGCCGGTGCGCATGACGCCATCGCGGATGGTGAACAGGCCCGGGAACTTCGGTTCCCACGCCGCGCTGGCCGAGGGCACGAACTGGCGCGCGTTGGCCTCGATGCCGGCATTGCCCGGCACTCGCGCCGCGATGCCCGCCGAGTGGATCAACGAGGCGCCGGGGCACGTCAGGTCCTGCACGCAGAGGAACATCCCGTACTTCTGCGCTGCCGCGGCCATCAGCATCGCGCCGCTCTGGCCCTTGCACGCCTTGAGCGCCACGCCCGTATAGCCCATCTCGCGCGCGAGCAGCAGCGATTCCAGGCCCACCAGACCCTCGTCCACGACGACGGGCAGCAGCCTCGAGGCCTCGTGCATCACGTTGGCCTTGTCGCCCGCCAGATTGCGCGACGTCGGCTGTTCGATGTACTTGATCCGCCCGAAGCCGTCGGGCGTCGCCTCACGCACCTTTCGGAGCAGATCCACCAGGTAGCCGACGTTCGGGCAGCCCTCGTTGAAGTCGAGCAGGTAGTTCCAGTCGTCCACGCCGCGCGCCGTCATCGCCCGCCGCGCGACCTTGTCGATCCTCGTGATGCGATCGAAGTCCTGCGCCTCGTTGCCGCCGTTCAACTTGATCTTGAAGTGTGTCAGGCCGTCGCGCGCGATCCACTCGTCCAGTGTGTTGGGCAGCCCATCGTCGATGCGCGTCTTCAGGTCCGCCGGTTCGATCGCGTCACTGGCCCCCACCGAGTGGAACACGGGCGTGACGGCGCGGGGCTGCACGGGCACGTAGCGATCCAGGTACTCGCCCGCGAACTCCGGACCCAGGTCGCGCGACAGGTCGTGCCGCATGTGCTCGCGGGAATAGGTGGCGTAGGAGCTGACGCCGAACACCTTCCCGTACGCATCGTGAACGGCGGCGTCGAACGCGCTCGCGACGACGAGCGTGCAGAGCACGGGAATCGGCTGCGGGAGCGCCCGGTCCTTCGACAGCGCGGCCGCTGCCACGAGGTATGCCGGTTCGAGCGCGCGCCAGATGTCGATCGGATGCCCCTGCTCGTCGCAATCGGCCGTCTGCGTGCGCAGCGCACCAGCGAGTGCGGTCATCGCACCGAGGCTCGTGTCGTGAGGCACGCCAGGGAACGCCCACGCGTTCCCGAGCGTCATCGAGCCGAACCCCCACGCTTCCTTGCCGTCGCCCGTCCGCACACGGCACGCCACGTTCAGGATGGTGACGTCGTCCACGGACCGGCCCCCGAACATGTAAGGCGCGCGATACGTGTGCGACTCGAACCCGTGGACGACCTCGACGATGCGGATGTCGGTGGGGCGGGAGGCCTGCACCGCGGGAGCGTCGGTCGAGCATGCCGCCGCGAGTGTGGCCAGCGGCAGCGCACCGGTGCCGTACAGGAAGGCGCGGCGCGACAGGCGGGAAGGAGGTGCCATGGGCCGCATTATCCGCGCGAAGCGTGCCGGGCGACCACTGCCTCGACTGTCGCGACGTCCACGCCGGCGACGCGCACGCGCTTCTGCCGCGCACGTTCGCCCGAGACGATCGTGACCGCGCGCTTGGGCACGTCGAACGCGTCGGCAAGCACCTCGATCAGTTCGGCGTTGGCGGCACCATCCACGGGCGCCGAACCCAGCCGCACGAGCACCGCATCGTCGCGTATCCCTGACAGCCCCGCGCGACCCGCCCGTGGGACGACACGCACGTTCAGCACGACGCCATCGGGCGTGCTCTGGATCATCGCCTCATCTCGTCGAGCGCATGGTTTGCAGGCCGCGTGCGCCGCCGTCGGCCGCGCTCGGAGTGCGGACCTACCGTAGTCTCACGACGCGGACGTCGGCACCCTCCACGTCCACGTCGAACGCCACGTGCCCCGCGGATGCGCGCACCGGCACCGGCTGCTGGCGCACGAGATCGGTGGCGCCCGTGACCGCGGCCGGCACGCGCAGGGTGACGGTCCCCCGGGCCGCTGTCGCGGCGTGGTTCAGCACCACCGCAACCAGGGCCTGACCCGATTCGAGCAACCGCACCTCGAACGGGCCGCCGTCCACCTCGGCTGGCAGCGTCACGCCCGCCCACTGCAGCAGGCCCGCGTAGAAGCGTTCCACGGCCGGCGACGGCGTGCTCTGGTATGCCGCGCTGACGAAGGAACCGAGCAGCAGCGTCTTGCCACGCCCGTGGCTGGACAGCACGGCGGCCGCGCCTCCGTTCGGGAACGTCGCCACGACACGGGCGTTTTCCGACATCGGCTCGAGGGTCTCCTCGTACCAGCGGGCCGGGAGCAGTTCGCCAGCGGCCAGGCCGGGGACGTCCGATGCGGCCCCCGCCCATGTCAGCTGCGTCTTGCCTCCGACCGCCGTCTGGACTGCCACCTCCCGCGCGCCCATCACCTCCCACAACCCGAGGCCCGGGATGCGATCGGAGGAGGCGCCACGCTCGTTGCTCCACGCGAGGCGTGCTTCGGTCACGAGGGCCCCGCCGCCTTCCACGTAGGCTCGCAGGGGCGCCGCGGCGCGCTCGGGCATCATCACCGGGTACGGGAAGATCACGAGCTTGTACTTCGCGAGCGTGTCGCCGCCCAGGTGATCGATGTGCACGTAGTCGATGGGCACGCTGCGTCCGAAGAGGGCACGATACGCGCCGAGCAGCGAGTCGCGTTCGATGCCGACCACCTCGCCCTGCGGCCCACCGTAGGCAGCCGCTCGCTGGCGACCGCCGACGAAGTGCGCAAGCGGGTTGTAGACGATGGCCACTTCGGAGCGGATCGGCCGCGCGCGCAGCAACAGGTCCTGCTCGCGCTCGACGACCCTGGCGATCGCGCCGGCCGCGCGAGCGCGTTCCGTGATGGTGCCATCGAGCTGGTTCAGGCCGAAGCCGCCAGCCTCGTAGCCGGTGCTCATCGGGTACCAGGCGTAGTAGTTGATGCCACGCGCGCCGCGCGCCAGCGCCGACCACGTCCAGATGCGCAGATCGCCCGGCGTGACCGTCGGGCTGACGTTGACGCCGATCGTCCCGAAGCCGCCCTGCAGCTCGCCGACGTAGAAGCCGTTGCGCCCCTCGTCGTAGCCGAACGAGCGCGTGAAGTCGAGGAGAGCCGCGCGCCACGGTGCGTCGCGATCGACGAACGCCGAGTGCTTCGGATAGAACGACGTGCCGTAGAAGTCCACCTGACGCGCCATCGTCCAGTCGTCGGCCTGGCCTTCCCAGTGGTGCGGCGAGGCGAAGAGCCCGACGCCCGCCGCATGGCTGGTGACGATGGTGTTCGGCGCGCCCTTGCGCACCGCGTCGGCGCGATCCTTGAGGTCCTCACCGAGCTTGGCGACGATGAAGGCCTTCCAGTCTATGTAGTCGGTGTAGGACAGGATGGTACTGAGGCGGCTCGGGTCCACTTCGTCCCAGCTCGCGAAGCGGCGATACCAGGCGCGGTTCAGTGCATCCAGCGTGCCGTACTTCTTCTCCAGCCACGCGCGGAAGCGTCGCTTCGTGTGCGGGCAGTAGCAGAACTCCGGGTTCGGGATGTAGGTCGGGTTGGCCCAGTTGATGACGTGCGGCTCGCTCCACAGGTCCCATCCGAGGAAGGCGGGGCTCTTTGCGGCGCGGCGCGCCAGCGCCTCGTAGAAGGCGACGTCGGCCTCGCGGATGCCGTGATGGTCGCGGCAGTAGCCCGGCGACGACTCGGGCTGCACCTGCTGGCCGTTGCTCGAGACGAACAACGAGTCCGGATACTTGCGGCCGAGCCACGAAGGCGCCGAGTCCATGTAGACCTGCAGCAGCAGCTTCAGACCTTCCTCCTCGGCGAGCTCGAGCAGCACCTCGAGCGTCTCGAAGTGATACTGCCGTTCCTCGGGCTCGCCGCTCGCCCAGTCGATCCACGCCCGCACAGTCGTGAAGCCGAGTGCCTTGATCTGCTTCACGTCGGCGCGCCACTGTTCCTTCTTCCGCCGCGCATCGCGCTCGAGCATCGGCGCGCGCGCCTTGCCGCCGCCGTACCAGACGGCCATCGGC
>JAEYZV010000212.1 GCA_023427865.1 Acidobacteriota bacterium | reverse complement strand
CACCGGGGCCGCAGCACTGGGCCGTGTCGCAGGGGCGGACCTGGGCGGTGCCTTGAGCGGCGCAGCATTGGCTCGGCCACCGGTATCGGTGCCCGTCCCAGCGTCGGCACGCCCGGTTCGCGTCGGTGGCGACATCCGCGCGCCCCGTAAGCTCCATCACGTCACGCCGATCTACCCCTCGATAGCGGCGCAGGCGCGCATCACGGGGACGGTGGTGCTCGAGGCGACCATCGCGCCCGGCGGCCACGTGGTCGACGTCCGCGTGCTGCGCTCGGTACCTCTGCTCGACGCAGCGGCGGTGGAGGCGGTCCGCCGGTGGCGATACGAGGAGCCGACCCTCAACGGCCGTCCGATTGCCGTGCTGCTCACGGTCACCGTGCGCTTCGGACAGTGACGACTTGACCCTCCCAGACCGTTCTGGTCGGATCTTGGGCTGTCCATGGACGATGACGCGTCGTTGCCGGCGCTACCCGCGAGCGAAACCGTGCCCGATGGCGCGCTGGAGCACCCGGCAGCACTGCCCGACGCCTCGTCGGAAACGCCGCGCCGCATCGGGCCCTACACCATCACCGGTCTACTCGGAACCGGCGGCATGGGCGTGGTGTACCGGGCGGAACAGCAGCGACCGCTGCGCCGCGTCGTCGCCCTGAAGCTCATTCGGCGGGGTCTGGACACCGATCGGCTGGTCGCACGCTTCGAGGCCGAGCGCTCGGCGCTCGCGCGCATGAACCACTCGGGCATCGCCCGCGTGTTCGATGCAGGCGCCACTGAAGACGGCCGGCCGTACTTCGTGATGGAACTCGTCGACGGTCGGCCGTTGATCGAGTACTGCGACGCGCAGCGGCTGACCGTGCGCGATCGGCTCGCGTTGTTCGTGGGGGTGTGCCGCGCGGTGCAGCACGCCCACCAGAAGGGCATCGTGCACCGCGACCTGAAGCCGTCCAACCTCCTCGTCACGGCCAACGAGGGAACGCCGACGACCAAGGTCATCGACTTCGGCGTCGCCAAGGCGATGGCCGAGAGCGACGACGAGGCGAGCCTGCTGACGCGGGTCGGGCAAGTGGTCGGCACCCCCGAGTACATGAGCCCCGAGCAGGCCGGCGCCATCGCCGCCGACGTGGACACGCGCACCGACGTGTATGCCCTCGGCGTCGTGCTCTACGAGCTGCTCGCCGGCCGGCCGCCAGACCGCTTCACGAACGTCGGTCCCGACGGCATGCCGCGCACGCTGCGCGCGCGCCCGGCAGTCCGCCCGAGCACCGCGGTGGGCGCCTCGGCGCTCGGGCCTCTCACGAGCGCACGCACGATGGGGCACGCACAGAGGGCCGCCATCGCCACGGCGCGACGCACGACGCCCGAACGCCTCGCGCGGCTGCTCGCCGGGGATCTCGACACGATCGTGCTGAAGGCAATGGCGTACGAGCCCGCGCGGCGGTATCCATCGGTGGACCAGCTGGCCGAGGACGTCGAGCGGTACCTGGCGGCGCGTCCCGTCCAGGCGCGCCCTGACTCGTGGTGGTATCGCACGCGGAAGTTCATCGGCCGCCACCGGTTCGCGGTCGCGGGCGCATCGGCCGCACTGGGCGCCCTCCTGGTGTTTTCGGCCGTCACCGCGCTGCAGTCGGCGCGCGTCGCCAGGGAGCGCGATCGTGCCGAGCAGGCGCTCGCGCGGGCCGAGGCGGTGAACCGCTTCCTCGTCGGCATGTTCCAGCAGGCCGATCCACGGCAGGCGCTCGGCGAGGCACTCACGGCGGAACAGATGCTTGCCCGCGCCGCCACGCGCCTGCAGGCGGACCTGCAGGACGCGCCGCTCGTGCGGGCGCAGCTCCTGCAGTCGCTTGCCGACGTCTACAAGCAGCTCGGCCGTTACGAACTCTCCGAGCGGCTGACGATCGACGCGGTGCAGCTCCGTCGCGGCGACGACCCGCTGGTACTCGCCGACAGCCTCGATGCGCTCGGAGACGTGCGGCGGTACGGCGGACGCACCGAGCAGGCGGTCGCTCCGCTCGAGGAGGCGCTGGCACTGCGACGAGGGCTTCTCGGCACGCAGCATCGGGACGTGGCGGAGACGACGAACAACCTCGCGCTCGTCCGCCACGCGCAGGGACGCTTCGCCGAGGCGGAGGCCCTGCACCGGCAGGCCCTCACGATCTGGGAGGAGGCAGGTGCGCGCGAGGACGGTGAGGATCTCGTGGCCCTGGGCCTGACGAACCTCGGACGGAGCGTGCGTGCTCAGGGGCGCTCGGGGGAAGCGGCCGCGCTCTTCGAGCGCGCACTGCGACTCAGGCGCGCTCGGCTCGCGCCATCCAACCCACGTATCGCCACCAGCCTCTACTTCCTCGCGCTGACACGCGTCGACGCCGGGCGCATCGACGATGCCGCGACACTGCTCGGCGAGGCGTTGCGCCTGCGCGCCACGGCTCTCGGGGAGGCACATCCGCAGACCCTGCAGGCACGCGTGCAGCTCGCCCGCGTCCTGCTGCGGCGGGGCGAGGGGGTCGCCGCGGCCCGCGAGGCGGAGGCGACGCTGCATGCAGCTGACACGAACCCGAACGTCGGCGACGGCGTGGTCGCGGAAGCGGAGCTCGTCCTCGGGCGCGTGGCACTCGGTGCGGGACGACCGGCAGAGGCACGGACGCGCCTGGCACGTGTCCGCGGGCTGACGACCGGTGAACGGGGCTCCTCCGCTGCCCTGCGGCAGGATGTCGCGGCACTGGAACGGGCGCTGCAAGTCGCGCGATGATCGAGGGGATGGCACGCCTCACCCGTCGCGCCTGGCTGCACCGCGGCCCGGCCTCGCTCGCCGCTCTTGTCGTCGCCGTGCAGCCCGATGCCGAGTTGCCCGGCCGCAAGGCCTTCACGCTGACCGCGCGCAAGTACAGCTTCCAGCCCGAGGTCATCGACGTCCGCCAGAACGACATCGTCCGGCTGACGATCACGTCGGAGGACATCGCGCACAGCTTCACGGTGGACGCCTACCGCATCCAGAAGCGCATCGCGCCTGGCGGCACCGTGACGTTCGAGTTCCGCGCCGACGAGGTCGGCCGGTTCCCGTTCTACTGCAGCATGCGCGCCGACCCCGGCTGTCAGGAGATGCGCGGGGAACTGATCGTCAGATAGACAGAAATTGCAGAATTGCAGAATTGCATTGCCACCGCCAACCTCCGGGGGCTTGGCGGCGGCGACCAACCGTCTGCAACTCCGAAATTCCTGCATTTCTGCAATTACGCGAGCTGCCCCTTCGCGGTCGCGATGTATTGCGTCCAGTCGTACTGCGTGATGTCGTGGCCACCGCGGCGCACGTGGTAGCGCACCCGCGTGCCCACAGGCGTGTCGAGCGCGGGCATCTGCGCATCCCCGAGTCCGCGGACACCGAGGAAGCGCCAGGCCTCGTCGGCCGCTTGCGTGGCGAGGAACTCGCCGCGCGGATCGGCCCAGCGGTCCTCGACGGCACTGCCGACGTGGAGCACCCGCGGCGCAACGAGTGCCAGCAGCTGGTGCTGGTCCACCGGCAGTTCCGGCACCCGTTCGGCGTAGGTGGACAGCTTGCGGCAGAACCAGTGCGGAAAGCTGTGCGTGATGCGCGCGATCGTCTCGCCGTACATCCGGCGGCTCAGCGCGGCGCCGCCCTCGCCCGAATTGTTGGACACGACCATCGCGAAGCGCTCGTCCTGCGCGGCGGCCCAGAGCGCGGCCTTGCCGAGTCGGCTGTGGCCGATGGCGATGGCACGGTTGCCATCGATGCCAGGCAGCGCGCTGACCGCGGCGCGCATCTGTGACAGCCCCCAGGCCCACATGCCGATGGCGCCCCACCGTTGGTCGGCAGGGATGTCGTCCTGGCGCCCGGCCGCCAGGGGCGCGATGCCGTTGTCGACCACGGACGGATCGTCGGGCGCGAGATCACCGTAGTAGGCCGTCGCCACCGCGCAGTCCTGCCCGATGATCGTGTCGAGCGGCCAGCGTCGCGCCAACGTGCCGCGTGTGCGCTCGGTCGCGCGATGGTTCACGATGAACAGCTGCTCGCTCGTGCGCATCCAGCGTTCGGAGAGCCGAATCGCCGGATCGGCGTGCACGGCGTGGTTGCCGAAGAAGTTGAGCCCGACAAACACCGGCACCGGGCGCTCGTGCCGTGGACGGAACACCAGCAGGTCCACGTACGTTGCGGGTCCCCACTCCAGCCGCACCTGCTGCCGCAGCGCCCGTCCGCCGAGTGCGGCAACCGGTGCCTCGAGTTCGCGCGTCGTGTACGCGGGCAGCCCGGCGGGCGTGCGCCCGTACATGTGCCCCGCGAACAGGTCGAGCAGTTCGGCGCGACGTGCTGGCCAGTCGGCCGGCGTTCGCACCGGCCGGCCATCCTCGAACCGCAGGATCGGCGGAAGCGTGTACCTCGGCACCTGGCGCTCGTCGTAGTTGGCGTCGGCCGGCTGCGCGCGGATCGACGATGCGCCAACGAGTCCGGCGAGCGTGGAGAGCGTGAAACGGCGGCGGGTGATCATGGCGTCGGCCAAGCCTACCGCAGGTGGCCGTCAACTGGCGGAATCGGCTCCCGATCGTTCCGCGGCACGCCGCGCCGCCGCGATGCGCGTCGGGATCGGCGGATGCGTCAGGAAGAACGCACGTGTCAGGAGCGATTCGTCGTCGCTCGTCAGGTTGCGCGCGCCGAGCCGTGAGAGCACGCGTTCGAGCACCTCGGGCCGTCCCGTCAGCTCCAGCGCGAACGCGTCGGCCTCCGCTTCGTGCGCCCGAGACTGCGCCAGCTGCCATGGCCGGAGCGCGAGCCAGACCGCGCCGGCACCGCAGAGCATCCACGGGATGGACGCGGCGTCCATTGCCCCGCCCGTGCCGCCGAGCCAACGCGCCGGGCCGGCGACAGCGGCGTGGGCAGCGAGGCCCGCCACGAGCACACTCGTTGCCTGGCCGCGTACCCGCCGCCACGTGTGGCCGTGCACGTGATGGCCGAGCTCATGCGCCACGACCGCATCGACCTCCTCGGGCGAGCAACTCTCGATGAGCGTGTCGGAAATCAGCAGTCGGCGCGGACCGACCACCCCCACGAGCGCGGCATTTGCGTGTGTGCCGTTGTTGCCGAACGCCCATTCCTGGAGCCCGGCGAGCCGGATCTGGGCGCGCGACGCGAGCGCATGGAGACGTCCGGTGATGGCCTCGTCCCGTACCGGTCGGACGCGGGGCGACCAGGCGATCACCCACGGAGCGGCCAGCATGATGA
>JAEYZV010000173.1 GCA_023427865.1 Acidobacteriota bacterium | reverse complement strand
CATCGTCACGATGTACAACGACTTCTTTCGGTTCCCGGTGCTGCTCTACCGCATGCCGGCCGGGGTGCTCTTCGCCGGTGTGGCCGTCAGTCTCGCGGCGAGCGCAGCCGGTGCGATCGGGGCAGTGCGCCGTGCCGTGCGTCTGCCGCCTGCCGAGGCGATGCGCCCGGAGGCGCCCGGTCGCTTCAACGCCAGCCTCCTCGAACGGCTCGGCCTGCAACGCCTGCTGGGCCCCGCGTCGCGGATGGTGATGCGCAACATCGAGCGGCAGCCCGTCCGCGCGGCAACGTCGGTACTGGGCATCGGTCTGTCCTCGTCGATGCTCGTCGTCGGCGTGTTCTCGCTCGACTCGATCGACGAGATGCTGCGCGTGCAGTTCGAGGTCGTCCAGCGACAGGACCTCACGGTGGCGTTCGTCGAACCGCGGACCGATGCGGCGCTGCACGAGTTGCGCCGCCTGCCAGGTGTGCTGGCGGTCGAACCGGCGCGCGGCGTCGCGGTGCGCCTGCGCTCGGCGCAGCACTCTCGCCAGCTCGCCATCAGCGGCGTGCCCGACGCGCCACGCCTCCAGCGCGTGATCGACGTCTCCGGCCGTCCGGTTGCCGTGCCGCCCGAGGGACTCGTCGTGTCGCGTGCGGTCGCCGATGCACTGCGCGTCGAGGCCGGCGACACCATCCAGGTCGAGGTGCTCGAGGGACGGCGCCCGACCCGGCAGGTCACGATCGTCGCCGTCGTGAACGAGTACCTGGGGCTCTCGGCGTACATGCACGCCGATGCGCTCGCCCGCCTGCTGCTCGAGGGTCCCGTGATCTCGGGTGCGCACCTGCTCATCGATCCGGCTGCGGCGCCAGAACTCCACGCGCGGCTCAGGGCGATGCCCGCGGTGGCCGGCGTGGCGAGCACGCGGGCGATGGTGGACGCCTTCAACGAGACGATGGGCGAGACGATGGGCGTGATGATCGCCTTCAACGTGCTGTTTGCGGGCACGATTGCCTTCGGTGTCGTCTACAACGCCGCGCGTGTCTCGCTGTCGGAGCGGAGCCGCGAGCTCGCGAGCCTGCGCGTGCTCGGGTTCACGCGCGCGGAGATCTCGGCCATCCTGCTCGGCGAGCTGGCGGTGCTCGCCGTCGTCGCCGTGCCGATCGGGCTCGCGATCGGCTATGGACTGGCGTCGTTGGTCATCATGCTGTTCCAGACCGAGATGTACCGCTTTCCGCTCGTCGTCTCGCCACGGACCTACGCGGGGGCGGCGGTCGTGACGCTCGTCGCGGCGGCCTTGTCGGGGCTGATCGTGCGCCGGCGGCTGGATCGTCTCGATCTCGTCGCCGTGCTGAAGACGAGGGAGTAGAGGACCACAGATGACAACGAGGAAGGGACGTGCGCTGTTCACCCGCCGTCGGCTCACGTTCGCGCTGGCTGGCGTGGCGCTGCTGGCGCTCGTCGCGTGGGCGTTACGTCCCGCCCCGCTGCAGGTGGAGGCGGCGCGCCTCCAGCGCGGCCCGATGCGGGTGACGCTCGACGAGGACGGCGAGACGCGCGTGCGCAATCGCTATCTCGTCTCTGCGCCTGTCGCCGGGCGCATCCTCCGCGTGGACCTGGAACCCGGCGACCGTGTGAGAGCTGGCGAGACGGTGGTGGCCACGCTGCGCCCTGCCGCCTCGTCGCTGCTCGACGTGCGCACGCGATCGGAACTGCAGGCACGCGTCGCATCGGCGCAGGCGGCACTGCGCGCGGCGCGCGCAGACGCCGACCGTGTGCAGGTGCAGCTCGCGCAGGCCGAGCGGGAGCGGGAGCGGGCGCGCCAGCTACTGGGAGCGGGGGCCGTGTCGCGCGAGCAGGTCGAATCGGCCGAGGTCGCGGCGGCCGCGCTGCGCAAGACGCTCGACGCGGCGCAGGATCGCGTGCGCGGCGCAGATGCGGACCTTCGACTGGCGCGTGCCAGCCTCATCGTGCCCTCACGCGACGAGCGCGGCGCCACGGTGGTGGTGCACGCGCCGATCGACGGCGTGGTGCTGCGCCGGTTGCGCGAGAGCGAGGCGACGGTGCCGCAGGGCGAGCCGATCCTCGAGATTGCCGATCTCGCGGAGCTCGAGGTCGTGGCCGACTTCCTCTCGACCGACGCCGTGCGCATCCGCGAGGGGCAGGCGGCGCTCATCGCCCGCTGGGGCGGCAGCGAGTCGATTGCGGGCCACGTGCGGCGCGTGGAACCGGCCGGCTTCACGAAGGTGTCGGCGCTCGGCGTCGAGGAACAGCGCGTGAACGTCATTGTCGCGATCGACGACCCGCAGCTGGCGGCGACCCAGCTCGGTGATCGCTATCGCGTGGAAGTGCGCGTGGTGGTCTGGGAAGACGCCGATGTCGTGACGGTGCCGATCGGCAGCCTCGTGCGGGACGGCGAGGGGTGGTTCGTGTTCGCTATTCGTGACGGCCGCGCCGTGCGCACGGCCGTGGAGATCGGTCAGCGCAACGCCACCGAGGCGCAGGTGCTGAAGGGGCTCGCCGCCGGTGCGGTCGTGGTCGCGTTCCCGGGCAGCGGCCTCACCGACGGCGCGCGGGTCGAGCCGCAGCCCGTGTCGTGATCGAGCCAATCACAGGCTCGTAGGCGTCGGGCCATGCCCGACGCGCGCCACGTCCGGTCGGCATTTTCGGACGGTGCCGCTGCCACTCCTCGCGCAGCAGCCCGTACATCAGGATGTCGTCGCACACGCCATCGAGCTTGCGTGCGCAACGACGGCGGCCTTCCTCGACGAACCCGACGCGCAGGTACAACGCCCGCGCCCGCTCGTTGGACGCGAACACCTCGAGCTCGATGCGCTCGAGCGTGCGGAACCCTTCCTCGAGCGCCTGCGTCAGCAGGCGCGCACCGATGCCGCGGCCCCGCGCCTCGGTCGCGACGCCCATGCCGAGGCGCCCGCCGTGCGTCAGCCCTTCGAACGGACCCGGTGCCACGTCGATCCATCCCACGAGCCGTGATGCGTGGGCGCCCCTTCCCGGCGTGAACGCGCCGAGCTGCACGCCGCCGGCTGCCGCGACCCGCGCGATGTGGGCACGTGCCTGTTCCACCGTGAAGCCCTCGGTCGTACCGAGGTAGCGGCGCTCACGCGCCACCGCCGCGACGATGGCCTGCACCGCCGGCGCGTCGTCGACAGATAGCGGCCGGATGGTCACGCGCGCGATCGTCATGGGCGCCCTCGTCATCGCGGTCTCACCGCGGCACGTCGTAGGTGCCGGCCGACGCGCGGAGGATCTTCAGCAGCACGTCGGTGTTCTCGTACACACCCGTGAACTGCCACGCGCCGGGCCCCGTGGCCGACAGCGGCACGTCGGTCGCCGTGTGGCCCGCGAACGTGTGTCCGTTGGAGGCCGTGTCCGCAGGGCAGCCGGCCGGATCGGGACAGGGTGTCGCGCCGTTCTCGATCGTGCCGGGCACGATGAAGCCGGGAATGTCGCCGGCGCGCGCCCGCGCGGGATTGGCCACGGCCACCAGCTGTCCGTTCTCGCGCTTGTCGAGCACGCCGGCTTCGGTCTGCACGCGGTCGGCCGTCCAGTTCTCGTGACGATCGGGGGCGGCGGCCCAACCCAGGAGCAGCTTGCGCGACGGGTTCGGGTCGACGGGGAAGCCGCGCTCGTCGATGACGTAGTTGGTCGTGAACGGCAGCACCTGCTCGGGGAGGAACCGGAACACGGCCGCATAGTCGCGTACCGCCCTGCCCAGGGTCGACGGTGCGTAACGCTCGTTGCCGACGCCGATGATCGCCATGCCGCCGCACTCGTGATCGGCGGTGACGATCACCAGCGTGTCGTTGTCGGGATCCGTGTCGCTGTTGGTGGTGCGGGCGTACTCCAGAGCCACGGTCACCGCGCGGTCGAACTCGATCGTGTCCCACACCGCGCGCTCGGCATCTGCGGCGTGCGCGCGCTTGTCGATCGAGGCACCCTCGACCATGAGGTAGAAGCCGTCCGGCGAGTGCGCCGTCAGGCTCTTCAGCGCGAGCCGCGTCATGTCCTCCAGCATCGGTGTGTCGCGGTACGGCGCGTTCTTCTCGAGCGCGAGCTCGTCGCTGTACCGGCCGGCGCCCACCTTGTCGAAGGCCACCACCATGTGTGAGGCGTGGAACAGCCCGAGCAGGGCAGCTGGCGCCGGGCGGCCGGGCTCGAGCCACGCGCGCACGTCGGCGCCGGTCCTGACCGTCTCGTAGCCGGCGCCGCGGAACTCCTCGATCAGGTTGCGGCTGTCGGCGCGCGTCCCGCCCGCAGCGAGCGGCGCGAAGTGGTTGGCGCCGCCGCCGAGCAGCACGCGGACGCCATTGCTCGCGCGCTCGTCGAAGAACTGCGCGGCGATGCCGGCCCCGGCGAACCGGCTCGAGGTGTGCGCCGCGTTTGCCGCGGGCGTCGAATCGGTCAGATCCGCGTTGGTCACGATGCCGACGTTGAATCCCGGGCCGCGCGTGCGGCGCAGCATTTCTCCGAGATACTCGATGCGCGGGTTGTCGAAGAAGTCCGGCGTGTTGTCCGGGAAGACGCCCTCCTGGTTGTTGGCGTTCTTCTGGCCCGTGACGTAGGAGGCCATGCCCGGCGACGAGTCGGTGACGACGGCGTTCAGCGAGCTCGTCATCACCTGGCCGGTCACCTCCAGTGTGTCCATCGCGAGGCGGCCGGCCGCCTTGCCGTTGTGGAGGCCCCGCGAGACGAGGCGCGCCGCCGTGCGATGCGCGGCGCCCATGCCGTCGCCAAGGAACAGGATCACGTTTTGCGCGCGGCGCCGGGCGGGCTGGCCGCTGGCCTGCCAGGCCTCCACGCGCAGGCGGGCCTCGGCCGTCGCGCCATCAGCCGTCGCCGCGCGGATGACCAGCGGCCCTGCTGCATCCATGCTGAAGCGCCGCAGCAGGAAATTCGCGCTGCCGGCCGGGGCGCCGTCCTGTGCCCTCGCGTCGTTGCGCGCTGTTGACTCACGATCGTTGATCCACACGCGCAGACCCTGCGGCGCAGTCGTCCCGTCGCTGGTGGCTTCCACACGGATGTCCACGAACTGGCCGGCCGCGAGCACCCCGCCATCGGGGGGCATGATGCGGATGGTGGTGGCCGCCTCGGCAGCGGTGGCCGGACACGCGAACAGGAGGACGAGGGCGAGGACGCGCAGTCGCATGAT
>JAEYZV010000073.1 GCA_023427865.1 Acidobacteriota bacterium | reverse complement strand
CCCGTGTACAGCCGCGCGTACTTCTCGAGCAGGTGTGGCGCTTCGGTCTGCAGGAACGCGAGGAAGTGGTCGCGGGTGCCGTCCTCGAGGTAGAGCACGTTGCCGCCGAGCAGCGGCACGTCGAGGTCGGCCATTGCCTGCAGCGTCGCCTCGATGCGCGCGGGCTGCGTGGTGAAGCCTGGCACGAGCGGGCTCATGAGCACGCCGGCCCGCACGCCGGCATCGAGCAGGTGCCGCACCGCCCGCAGTCGTTGGAGTGGGGGTGCCGTTCCCGGCTCCAGTCTTTCCCACACGGGATCGGTCGTCGGCACGCTGACGTACACGGTCGCGTGCCCTCGCGACGACATGCGCGCAAGAACGTCGGCGTCGCGCACGACCATCGGGCCCTTGGTGACGAGGCCGACCGGCGTGGCGGCCTCGTCGAGCAACTCGAGGCACGTGCGTGTGAGCTTGTAGTGGCCCTCGATCGGCTGATACGGATCGGTGGCGGTGCCGACCGCCACGAGCGAGGGCGACCACGACGGCTTGCGTAATTCCCGGGCGAGCACGTCGGCGATGTTCCGCTTGACGAAGATGTACGACGAGAACTGATCGCCCGTCCCCATCTCGAGCTGGGTCTGATAGCGGCGCGCGAAGCAGTAGTGGCAGGCATGCGTGCAGCCGCGGTACGGGTTCAGCGTCCACTCGAACGGCATGCCCCTGGTGCGGTTCAGCGCGGAACGGCACACGACCTCCTGGTACCGCGCATCGTCGGCACGACGCTGAGCCGAGGGCAGTGCCGCGACGCCGTCTGCCTTGACGAGCGCCGCGACGGCCCGCGTGGTGAGCGCTTCACCGAACAGTGCCAGCTGGCGCGGCATGCGACAATATTCGCCTTTTGTTCGCTCGGCCTGCAAGGTGAGAAATGATCGTGTCGCGTCCGCCCAATCTCTGCGGACTTCGCCGGCCATCCGCGCATCAGGTAGACTCGGCGCCATATGCAGCATCAGTTGCTCTCGCTGAAGGCACTCGTCGTCTCGTCGGTGCTCGCCACTGCCGTTGCGGCATCGGCACAGACCCCTTCCACGAAGGACCTCGTCGGCAGCTGGAACCTGAACCTGACGTCGCCCCAGGGGACCCACACTGCCGCGTTGACGATCAGGGACGAGGCAGGACAGTTGTCGGGCACGGTCTCGGGAGAGATGGGCAGCCTGCCCGTCGCGGTCCGGAACTCCGAGGCGGGCGTCTCGCTGTCGTTCACGGTGGACTACCAGGGCCAGCCGCTGCCCATCGTGCTGACCGGCAAGCTCGCCGACGGCGCGCTTGCAGGCATGGTGGACTACGGCAACGGCGCCGCTCAGGGAGATTTCACGGCCCGCAAGGGCGTCGCGGCGGCCGAAGGCGCGTCGGCGACGACTGCCGGCCCGTCGCTGACGGGCACCTGGGTGATTGCCTCCGACGGCGGTCCGGGCTGGTCGATGGCGCTCACGCAGGAGGGCACCGTCGTGACCGGCACGCTGATGAATGCCGAGCGCGGCGTCTCGCTGCCGCTGAAGGGAAAGGTGTCGGGCGGCACCCTCGAGCTCGCCATCTCCGGCGAGGCGTCAGGCACGATCACGGGCACGCTCGAGGCGAGCGCGCTGAAGGGGAGCTACGACGTCGACGGCAACGCAGGTTCCTGGTCCGCGACGCGCAAACCGTAAGTGCCCGTGCGCGTACCAGTGAAGGCGCGGGCGACGGTCGACAGGGAAGCGGCGCGCGCGCGGCGAGCGCGCCCCGCCTCCGTGGAAGGCGCGCAGGCCGTGCCGGGGCGGCTCGTGTCGATCGACGCGTTGCGCGGCTTCGACATGTTCTGGATCACCGGCGGCGACGTGCTCGCGCGCGCCCTCGCGGCCTGGCTCGGCTGGCACTGGCTCGACCGGCAGATGGAACACGTGGCCTGGGAAGGCCTCGTGTTCTACGACCTCATCTTCCCGCTCTTCATCTTCATCGTCGGCATCGTGTTGCCGATGTCGCTGCGGCGGTACGCCTCCAACCCGCGCCAGGCCTACCTGCGCATCTTCCGACGCTTCGCGCTGCTGATGCTGCTCGGCTGGATCAACTGGGGCGTGCTGCAGTTCGACTTCGCGAACATGCGCTGGACCGGTGTGCTGCCGCGTATCGCGATCTGCTACCTCTTCGCCTCGCTCGCCGTGCTGCACCTGCGCGTGCGCGGGCAGGCGATCCTTGCCGCCGTCCTGCTGCTCGGGTACTGGGCCCTGCTGGCGTTGGTGCCCGCGCCGGGCTTCCGCGCCTACGACCTGTCGATGGAGGGCAACCTCGTCGGCTACGTCGATCGCCTCGTGCTGCCCGGCACGTTCTGCTGCTACCCGCCGTACGGCGACAACGAGGGCGTGCTGTCGCACATCCCCGCGATCGCCACGGCGCTGCTCGGCGCACTCACCGGGGCGTGGCTGCTGACGGCGCGCCCGGCCACGGAGAAGTTGCGCGGCATCCTGCTGGCCGGCGTCGCCTCACTCGCGATCGGCTATGCCTGGTGGCCGTTGTTCCCGGTCATCAAGAACCTGTGGACGAGCTCTTACGTGATGGTGGCTGCGGGCTGGAGCCTGCTGCTCGTGGCGGTGTTCTACTTCGTGATCGACATGCGCGGCGCGCGCCGGTGGGCGTTCCCGTTCGTCGTCATCGGGATGAACGCGATCACGATCTACGTCGCTCAGACGTTCATCCCGTTCGACGACATCGCGCGCTTCTTCCTCGGTGGTATGGCCATGCTGGCCGGAGCGGCGGGCCCGGTCGTCCTCGCCCTCGGTGCCGTCGCCGCACGCTGGATCTTCCTGCATTACCTGTACAGGAATGGCACGTTCCTGCGTGTGTAGAGCAATTGGAGAATTGCAGAATTGCAGAATTTCAGAATTTCGGAATTTCATTGCCACCGGAATGCCCCGACGGTTGGCGGTGACAATGCAATTCTGAAATCGAGTAATTCTGCAATTACTCGTGCCGCACCACCCCGCGCTGTTCGTCGAGGATCTCCGCGAGCGTCTGCGCGATCGGGATCTCCGGCTGCCACCCGGTGCGCCCGGTGAGCCGCGCGTGGTCGCCGACGAGGACCGGGACGTCCACCGGTCGCAGTTTCGCAGGATCCACATCCACGTCGACGGGGCGCGTCGCGGCCCTCCGCAGCATGTCGAGCAGGTCGCCGATCGCGATCGCCTCCCCGCGACAGACGTTGTAGGTCTCGCCACGCCGCGCGTGAGCCATCAACAGCCGGTACGCCCGCACGGTGTCGCGCACGTCGGTCAGGTCGCGTCGCGGTGAAAGGTTGCCCACGCGCATCGGGCCGTCGTCGAGCCCGGCTTCGATGCGCGCAATCTGCCTCGCGAATGCGGGGGCGAAGAAGCTGGCGTCCTGCCGCGGTCCGATGTGGTTGAACGGCCGCACGACGAACACGTCGAGCCCTTCATCGCGGGCGGCGGCGCGCGCCAGCATCTCCTGGGCGAGCTTGCTGACCCCGTACGGAGTCGCCGGGCCGATGCGGGCGTCTTCGTCCAGTGGCTCGTCCGACGGCGCGTAGATCGCCGCGGACGTCGTCACCAGCACACGCGCCTCCGGCACGTGGCGGCCGATCGCGCGCAGCAACACGTGCGTGACGCGGACGTTCAGGTCGAAGGTGATGTCGGTCTGCGCCCAGGCCGCGCCCTGGTTCGCGGCCCCGGCGAGGTGGTAGATGGCAGCGGGCCGCAGGTCGGCGACGGCTGCATCCACGGCAGCGGCGTCGCGCAGGTCGACGGCGCGCCACGAGGTGCCGTCGAGTGCCACGCTCGCCTCGCGCGGCGGCTCTCCGGGGCGGTACCAGCCCTCGACGGGGCCATCCTGGCGGAGCAGATCGACGAGATGTCCACCCGCGAATCCCGCCGCGCCAGTGACCAGGACGGGCCGCGCCATCTGGCTAGAAGGGCCGCGCCCCGAAGCCGCCGCCCTGGCCGGTGTTCCCGCCGAAGGCGCCGAGGAAGTTCGAAAAGGTGCCCAGGCCCGCCAGGGTGAAGCCGATGTTGAAGCGGCGGTCCTGCGGCACGGCGAACGTCGAGAACTGCGGGTAGTTGTACTGCTGGTACTCCACGACCACGCCGCAGCACTGCGCGTTGTAGTAGCCGACGATGCGCTGGTCGAGCATCGTGGAGCGCCCGATGTCGTAGTAGAAGGCGTACGTGCCGCCGAGGCGATTGCCGCGCGTGCGCACGGTCGTGCTCGTGTTGAAGAACTTGTCCGGACGGTCCGGGAAGAACGAGAACTTCCGCTGGCTCCAGCCGCCGCTCACCTCGAGCCATTCACGCAGGCCGTAGCTGCCGTTCAGGCGGATGCTCTGGAACTCACCGGCGCGATCGTCCCAGTCCAGCCGTGCGCTCACCGACGTGCGCTCGCTCGGTGCGAAATTCGCGCTGAAGTTGATCGGCGAGAAGTTGCTCGGCTCACGGCCGAAGTAGTTCAACGGGTAGGAGCTGAAGTCGTAGAGGCTGGCCCGCGGGTCGCTGTAGTAGCTCTGCGTGACCCCCAGCGTGAGGAAGTCGCGCGTGCGCGCCGCCGACGCGCCTGATCGCCGCTTGGCGGTGAACCGGTTGACGATGCCGTATGCGACGCGCGTCGTGCCGCCGTAGGTGAAGTCGTACCCTTCGAGCTTCGGGATGCGGTCGTAATCGTCGAACGCGGTCAGCCGCTGCACCGTGAACGTCGGCTCGATCGTGTGCTTGTACTTCTCGGCGTAGCCGTTGTCGGGCGTGTCCCACACCTTGGTGAACTTCGGGCCGACGATGTCGGAGCGGAGATCCCAATAGGTCCGGGTGAGCGGGGCGTCTTCCGGCAGGCCGCCGAGCCGGCCGTTCTCCTGCACGACGTAGCTCTTGCTGTAGCGCGTGTAGTGGTACGACACCGACGAGTTGAACGTGAGGAACGGCCAGTTGTTGAACGGGATGCGCAGCGTCGGCGAGACGTCGAAGCGCTGCAGACCCGAGTCGAGCTCGAGGTTCTGCGCCTCGTCCTTGTCGACGCGCGCGATGTTCACCCATTCGGAGCCGACGCTGTAGTAGAACGGCGTCTGGCCGATCCGGCTCTGCGCGAGGCTGTACGAGAAGCGCGGCGTGCCACCCGTGGTCTGCGACGAGGTGTCGGAGTAGAACAGCTCCGTGGTGTCGTAGGTGGCGCTGACGCTCTGCCGCCCCCAGTTGCCCGACAGATTGCCGCGGATGCTGCGCGTGCGCGAGGACCAGTCGTACGGGTTCTGGTTGAACGTCGTGCGCGTGACCACGCTCGAGAAGTAGTCCACGTTGCCGCGTGCGCGCAGGCCCGCCGGCAGCACCTGCGACACGTTGGCGCGAACCTCGTAATTGGTCGCCGCCGGCGTGGTGACCGTGCCGCCGGCCGTCTGGTAGCTCGCTTCCTTTTCCTTCAGGTAGTACGTCGTGAAGTTGCCCTGCGAGCCGGGGCCGGCGACGTAGCGGTACTCCGAACCGACGCCCTGGCCCCGCTTGGTGAACCAGTCGTGGAAGAACGTGGCGTCCTGGCTGCGGTTGATCG
>JAEYZV010000010.1 GCA_023427865.1 Acidobacteriota bacterium | reverse complement strand
TACGTGCCATGCCTTATCCCTGCCGCTGCTTGTGCTTCTGGTTGTCGCAAATCACCCGGACGACACCGCGCCGGCGGACGATCTTGCACTTGGCGCAGATGCGCTTGACTGATGCTCTGACCTTCATCGTTGCCTCTTGGCCGCTTGGAAGCCGGCCTGCCTGACCTTGCGGCCACGCTCGGAGAGCGGGCCCTACCGCTTTTGCGGCCTGCCTACAGCCGTTCGATGATGCGCCCACGCGTGACGTCACGCGGCGAGACCTGCACGACCACCCGATCCCCCACCAGGATCCGCACGAAGTTGCGGCGGCTGTCCCCGGTGGCGTGCGCCGTGATCGCGTGCCCCGAATCGAGGGTCACGCGGTAGAGCGCCTGCGGCAATTGCTCGATGACCGTGCCGCGTAGTCCGTCACTCATAAGAGCCGCACGATTGAGCATTTGAAATTTCAAATTTCAAATGCTCAATGGCGCCGTCACCGGCTCGCGAGCAGCGGGCGAGCCGTCAGGATCTCGGCCCCGTCCGCCGTCACCGCCACCGTGTGCTCGAAGTGGGCCGACAACTTGCCGTCCACCGTCACTGCGGTCCAGCCATCCGACAACACCCGCACGGCCGCGCGCCCCGCGTTGACCATCGGCTCGATGGCGAGCACCATGCCCTCGGCCAGGCGCGGCCCGCGTCCGGCCGGTCCGTAGTTGGGGATCTGCGGTTCCTCGTGCAACCGGGTGCCAATCCCGTGTCCCACGAACTCCCGGACCACCGTGAACCCCTGCTCCTCCACGTACCCCTGCACGGCGTGCCCGATGTCGGACACCCGTCCGCCGGGTCGCACCGCGTCGATGCCCTTGTAGAGCGACGCCTCGGTCACGTCCAGCAGCCGCTGCGCGTCCGGGCTGATCGCCCCCACGCCGACCGTCACTGCGGAGTCGCCATAGAAGCCGTCGAGCTTCACCCCCATGTCGATCGAGAGGATGTCGCCCTCCACCAGCGGCTGCGCCGAGGGGATGCCGTGCACCACCTCGTGATTGCGCGACGCGCAGATGGTCGCCGGAAACCCGCGGTAGCCCTTGAACGCAGGCTGCGCACCGGCGCTGCGCACGAGGCGCTCCGCCTCGGCGTCGATGCCCGCCGTCGTGGCGCCGGGCACCACCAGGCGCCGCAGTTCGTCGAGGATGCGCGCCACGAGCTGGTTGGCAGCGCGCAACTTCACGAGTTCCTCCGACGACCGGCAGGTAATCACCGTCCACTCCCCTGCTGGCCGACGGCCATCGCCGAGGCCAGCGCGCCCTGCATGGCAGCGGCCACCGCATCGGGCGCCTGGTCGCCGTCGATCGAGAAGAACGTCGGGCGGTCGCGGTAGTACTGCACCAGCGGCGCCGTCCGGTCCTCGTAAATCTGCAGGCGGTTACGCACCACCTGCTCGTCGTCGTCGGCTCGCGTCACCAACGCCCCGCCGCAGACGGCACACACCGTCTCGGACTTGGTCGGGTCCGCATTGGTCCCGCACACGCTGCACACCCGCCGGTGGTGCAACCGCGCGACGAGCACGTCCACCGGCACCACGAGGTGCAATACCGCCAAGGCCGACCGCCCGTCCATCATCTCGTCCAGCGCGACGGCCTGGTCGACCGTCCGCGGGAAACCATCAAGGATAAACCCTGAAGCGACGTCTTGTCGAGTGAGCCGTTCCCGGACGATGGCGATGGCCACCGCGTCACTGACGAGATGGCCCGAATCGATCCGCCCTTTGGCTTCGAGGCCGAGGGGGGTGCCGGCGGCGGCCGCCTCGCGGAGGATGTCGCCGGTAGAGACCTTCGGCACGCCGTAGTGGCGCGCGAGCCGTGCCGCCTGCGTGCCCTTGCCCGCTCCTGGCGGGCCGAGCATCACGACATTGAGTCCTTGTCGAGCCAACCGCGGCCTACCCTCTCCGTCCGCGGATCCGCGTCTTCTTCATGAAGCCGTCGTAGTGCCGCATGATGAGCTGCGACTCGATCTGCTGCACCGTATCCATCGCGACGCCGACGACGATCAGGAGCGAGGTGCCGCCGAAGTAGAACGTCACGCCCAGGCCGTTGGTGAACCAGCCCGGCAGCGCCGCATCGAGCGACTCGCCGACGAACGGGATCGGCGCCACCTTGAAGCCGCTGATCAGGAACTCCGGCAACAGCGCGACCGCCGCCAGGTAGAGCGCGCCGACGAACGTGACCCGCGTCAGGATCAAATCGATGTACTCGGCGGTGCGCTTCCCCGGACGGATGCCCGGCACGAACCCGCCGTACTTGCGCATGTTCTCCGCCACGTCGTCCGGGTTGAAGACGATCGCGGTGTAGAAGTACGCAAAGAAAATGATCAGGACCACCTGCAGCAGGTTGTAGAGCGGCATGCCCCACGCCAACTGCTGCGCCACGCCCTGCATCCAGCTGTCGGGCGGGAACATCCCGGCGATCGTCGCCGGGAACGCCAGCAGCGACGAGGCGAAGATCACCGGCATCACGCCGCCCGTGTTCACCTTGAGCGGGATGTGCGTGCTCGACCCGCCATACTGCCGCCGCCCCACCACGCGCTTGGCGTAGTGCACCGTCACACGCCGGTGGGCGCGCTCGACGAAGACGATCACCGCCACGACGGCGACCATCACCAGCAGCAGCAGCGCCAGCCGCAGCAACCCGATCTCGCCCGTCTCCAGCTGCGTCAGCGTCGTCCGCACCGCGCTCGGCAGGCCCACGACGATCCCGGCATAGATCAGCAGCGACATGCCGTTGCCGACGCCGCGCTCGGTGATCTGCTCGCCGAGCCACATCACGAAGACCGAGCCGGTCGTGAGCGTGAGCACCGTCATCAGCCGGAAGGCCCAGCCCGGGTCGTACACGAGCGGGAGCCCACCCGCGATGTTCGTCTGGCGCTCGAGGAAGATCGCGATGCTCAGCGCCTGGACGACCGACAGCAGGATCGTCCCGTAGCGGGTGTACTGCGTAATCTTGCGACGTCCGAGCTCGCCCTCTTTCGAGAGGCGCTCGAGCGTCGGCCACACCACCGTCAGCAGCTGTAGGATGATCGACGCGCTGATGTAGGGCATCACGCCCAGCGCGAAGATCGTCACGCGCGACAGGTTGCCGCCCGAGAACAGGTCGTACAGGCCGAACATCGTGTTCTGCGCCTGCCGCGCCAGCTCCGCCAGCGCCTCGGTGTTCACCCCGGGCGTGGGGATGTGATGGCCGATGCGGAACACGCCGAGCAGCGCCAGCGTGAACAGCACCCGGGTACGCAGCTCCGGGACGGCGAAGATGTTCCTCAAGCTATCCATCGGGAGACTTTCCGGAATTGCAGAATTTCAGAATTTCAGAATTGCCGCCAACGGCCAGAAATTCCGAAATTCTGCAATTGTGAAATTCCTACAGCGTTTCAGCGGTGCCGCCAGCCGCCTGAATCTTCTGGACCGCCGAGCCGCTGAACTTGTGCGCCCGGACCGTCAGCCCCTTGGACAGCTCACCACGGCCGAGCACCTTGATCCGCTGGCTGCCCTGCGCGAGCCCCTGCCCGTGCAGCACCTCCGGCGTCACTTCCGTGCCCGCCTCGAACAACGCCTCGAGCTGGTCGAGGTTGATCACGGCGTACTCGGTACGGAACAGGTTCGTGAAGCCCCGCTTCGGCAGACGCCGGTGCAGCGGCATCTGGCCGCCTTCGAACCCGCGCTTGCGCTTGAAGCCCGAACGCGACTTGGCGCCCTTGTGCCCGCGCCCGGCCGTCTTGCCATTGCCCGAACCCTGACCGCGCCCGACCCGCTTGCTGGCATGGGTGGCGCCGGCGGCCGGCTTGAGATCGCTCAAATCCATGATCATTCTTTCCTGTCGGCCGTCGTCATTCGGCCGTCGGCCTTCGCATCTGCCCGAAGGCCCAAGGCCGAAAGCCGAAGGCCGACTCCAGGCGCGTTCGAAGAACGCGCCTGACCTATTCGACCGTGACCAGGTGGCGCACCTTCCGGATCATCCCGCGCATCGCCGGGTGATCGAGCACGTCCACGGTGTGGCCAATCTTGCGCAGACCCAGACCCTTGACGATCTCGCCCTGCTTCTTGTCGTAGCCGATCGTGCTGCGCACGAGCGTCACCTTCAGGGTCTTCCCCTTGGGCTCCGCGGCGGCAGCCGGCTTCTGTCGACGGGTGGTGGTTTCAGACATCACGTCCTCAGGCGTTGACCAGGTCTTCGGTCGACTTGCCACGCAGCCGCGCGATGGCCGACGGGTCCTTCAGGCCGGCCAGGCCGGCAAACGTCGCCCGCACCACGTTGTGCGGGTTGGCCGACCCGAGCGACTTGGTCAGCACGTTCTGGATGCCAGCCGCCTCCACGACCGCACGCACCGCGCCGCCGGCGATGATGCCGGTGCCCTCGGGTGCGGGCTTGAGCAGCACCCGGCCAGCACCGAAGCGGCCCACGATCTCGTGCGGCAGCGTCGTGCCCTGGAGCGGCACCTGAATCAGCGACTTCTTGGCCGCTTCGATGCCCTTCTTGATGGCCGACGGCACTTCCTTGGCCTTGCCGACACCGAAGCCGACGTGGCCGTTGTTGTCACCGACGATCACCAGGGCGCTGAACGACAGGTTCTTGCCGCCCTTGACCACCTTGGTGACGCGGTTGATGGACACCACGGTGTCCTTCAGCTCGAGCTGGCTCGCGTCGATGCGATCGCGGAATTCGTACATGGGGTCAGTCCTCAGAACTCGAGGCCGGCTTCGCGCGCGGCTTCGGCGACGGCGCGCACGCGCCCGTGGTACAGGAACCCGCCGCGGTCGAACACGACACGGGTGATGCCCTTCTCCTTCAGCCGTTCGGCGAGGATCCGGCCCACCGCCGCTGCGCCCTTGACGTTGCCGGCGCTGGCGCCCTCGGCGAGCTGGCCCTTGACGCCTGGCTCGGTCGTGCTGGCCGACGCCACGGTCGTGCCGCTGGCATCGTCGATGGCCTGCACGTAGATGTGCGCCACGCTCCGGAACACCGCCAGGCGCGGCCGAGCCGCATCCCCAGCGAGTTTCTTGCGCAGACGCAGGCGGATGCGCTCGCGACGGTCCTTCTTGGTTTCGATCTTCACGGCAGCTTCTCCGCTGGGCGCGTTACTTCGCGCCGGCCTTGCCGGCCTTCTTCTTGAGCACTTCGCCGGTGTACCGCACGCCCTTCTGCTTGTAGGGGTCCGGCTTGCGCAGCGACCGCATGTTGGCGGCCACCTGGCCGACCAGCTGCTTGTCGATGCCGGTCACCGTCAGGTGCGTCTGCTTC
>JAEYZV010000031.1 GCA_023427865.1 Acidobacteriota bacterium | reverse complement strand
CCCGACGGTCCCGCGACGTCGCGCGTGGACTCGAGGGTCGGCGCGTGCGGTGTCGTCAACCCGCGGACTTCGGCGGCCCAGGCCTCACGCGCGGCCCGTGCCGCGGCGTCGTCGGCCGGCGCCGGCGCAACGGGCTGGGTGCCGGCGGCACGCAAGGCGGCGACTTCCGCACGCAGCGCCTGCAGTTCGCGGGCGAGCGTCTCGCTTCGCTGGTTCGCCTGCGTGGCGCGGAGGAACGAGATGACCGGCAGCACGAAGGCCACCGCCAGCGATGTGCCGAGGAAGACGAGACCGATCAGGACTTCCACGATGTGCCCGCGAGTATAATCTGCCGTTCACCCGCGCCGGCATCGCGCGCGCGGAGCGAGGAGACTGCCTGTTCATGGCCATCCGTGTGCTGCATGTGGGGCTCGGTCCCATCGGCGTGGGTGTCGTGCGCCAGTGCGCGACGCGCCGCGGCTTCAAGATCGTCGGGGCCGTGGACCTCGACCCGGCGAAGATCGGCAAGGACCTCGGTGAGGTGGCCGAACTCGGGCGGACGCTGAAGGTGCCCGTGCAGGCCAAACTCGGGGCTGCCATCAAGGCCGGCAAGCCCGACGTGGTCGTCCTCTGCACGAGTTCGTCGCTCGAGACCGTCGCCGGTCAGATCGCCGACGTTCTCGACTACGAACTGCCCATCGTCTCCACCACGGAAGAACTCGCCTACCCGTGGCATTCCAACAAGCGGCTCGCGAAGAAGATCGACGCCCTGGCGAAGAAGGCGAAGGTCGCCGTCATCGGTACCGGCGTCAATCCGGGCTTCGCGATGGATGCGCTGCCGATCACCTTGACCGGCGTCTGCGAACGCGTGGACTCGATTCGCGTCGACCGCATCCAGGACGCCTCGGTACGTCGCCTGCCGTTCCAGCAGAAGATCGGTGCCGGGCTCACGCCGGAGCAGTTCCAGGAGAAGGTTGCGAGCGGCTCGGTGCGTCACGTCGGCTTGACCGAGTCGGTGGCGATGATCGCCGACGCCATGGGCTGGAAGCTCGATCGCATCACGGACGAAATCGGCCCGAAGCTGGCGAGCAAGAGCACCAAGAGCCAGTTCCTCACCGTGCAGAAGGGCCAGGTGGCAGGGATCATCCAGACGGGCACCGGCTTCAAGGACGACCGCGCGTTGATCACGCTGCACATGGAGGCGTACCTCGGCGCCCCCGAGTCCTACGATGCGGTGACCGTGAAGGGGCTGCCGGACCTGTCCATGAAGATCGTCGGCGGCATCCACGGCGACATCGCCACCGCGGCGATCACCGTCAATTCGATTCCGAAGGTCCTCACCGCGCCGCCGGGCCTCCAGACGATGCGCAGCATGCCCATCCCGTCGTGGCATGGGGGAAAGCCCAGGTGAATTGCAGAATTGCAGGAATTTCAGAAGGTCATCACCTTCAGGAATGCCCGAAGGTTGGCGGTGGTCACGCCATGCTGAAATCTGAAATTCCGAAATTCTGAAATTCTGAAATTCTCACGCGCCGGCAATCACCGCGCTGTCGTCCACCGACATGCGCACCAGGAACGCGCCGAGCAGGAGCAGCGGCGACGGGTCGGGTAGGTCGCGTGCGGCGGGGCTGACGCGGATGGACGTCTCGGCGTGCATGTCGCCCGCCGGTTCGAACGTGAAGAGCCGCGTGCCATCGTGCTTCCGCTCGAAGGCCCAGGCGTGCATCGCGCTCCCCATCGCCCGCCATGTGACGGCGTCGGCGCCGGGCAGGTCCAGAGTGCCGTCGAACGACCACGTCTGCCGCATCATCAGCGGCGGGTGACGCCCGTCGGCGGGAGCGATGTCGATGCCCTGGTGCAGCACGCCGAGCCTCCGGAGGTGCCACACGCCGCGGCTGGTCAGGCCGCTCGCCCTGCCGTACCCGCTGAACCCGAGCGATCCGACGCATGCCGAGCCGTCGAACAGCCAGGCCATGCGCCGCTGGGTATGCGTCCAGCGGAGGGCGTCGGGGAGGGCGTCGGGCAGCGGGCGCAGTTCGGGCGTCACTCAGGCACTCGGACGAGAACGGCAGGCGAGTTGTTCACTCGTGCCGCTGTGCGTGAAGCGGACGGCCTTCGTCATCCGGCCATCGGCCATCGGCGGTCGTTGCTCCAGCCGGCTATGGCCGCCCTCGCTTTTGCGGCCCCGAAAGCCAGGGCCTACCGACGAAGGCCCGTCAGTCAGGTTGGTTGGCGCCGTCCTTGCTATGAACCGAAGCAGGAGCAGAAGGATGACCTTACGAGCGAGCATGTCGACCCGGCTGGCCGGGCTCATCGCCGCGGCGGCGGTGGCGGTGTCCTGCGCCACCAACCCGGTCACCGGTGAGCGTGAACTGAACCTGATGAGCGTGGAGCAGGAGATCGCCATCGGCAAGGAGTCGGACGCCCAGATCCGCCAGGAGATGGGCCTCGTCGACGACGCCGCGATGCAGCAGTACGTGGATCGCGTCGCCATGCCGCTCGCCAAAGGTAGCGAACGACCCACGCTCCCGTGGACGTTCGCCGTCGTCGATGCCCCGGCCGTGAACGCGTTCGCGTTGCCGGGCGGCTTCATCTACGTGACCCGCGGCATCATGGCCCACCTCAACAGTGAAGCCGAGCTGGCCGGCGTGCTCGGACACGAGATCGGCCACGTCACCGCACGACATTCGGCCGCACAGTACAGCAAGCAGACAGCGGGATCGCTCGGCCTGCTGCTCGGCCAGATTTTCGTGCCCGAGCTGCGGCCGTTCGGCCAGGCGATGGAAGCCGGGCTCGGTCTGCTCTTCATGAAGTTCGGCCGGGACGATGAGCTCGAGGCCGACAGGTTGGGGGCCGCTTACGCAACGCGGGAGGGATGGGATCCCCGTGGCGTCGCGAGCATGCTCGAGACACTCGGTCGTCTCGGCGAGGGCAGCGACCGCAAGGGCATCCCGAACTGGATGTCGACCCACCCCATGCCGGAGGATCGCGTCGCGCGTCTCCAGGAGACCGTGGCCACGCTGCGGACGCAGGCGACGGGCGACCTGGCGGTGAACCGTGCGCAGTACCTGCAGCGCGTCGACGGGCTGATGTTCGGCGAGAACCCTCGCGAAGGCGTCTTGCGGGGCAACGCCTTCCTGCATCCCGACATGCGCTTCAAACTCGAGTTCCCGGAGGGGTGGCAGGTGCAGAACTCACCGCAGCAGGTGGTGGCGCAGCCGCGGGGTGGCGGCGGATTCGTGTTCCTGCAGCTCGTGCAGGCTCGCGGCCGCAACCTGCAGGACGTGGCGGCGGCCGACCTGGCGCAAACCGGGCTTCAGTACGTGGAGGGTGGCCAGACGCGGGTCAACGGCCTCCCGGCCTTCGTCGGCACGTTCCGTGGGCAGTTGCAGCAGATGGGCGATGTGGTGCTGCGCTCGGCGTGGATCAGCCACAACAACCAGGTGTTCCGCGTTGCCGGGCTCGCGCCGACGCAGTCGTACCAGGCGCTGCAGCAGGCGGTGGACGCCACGGTCCGCTCGTTCGAGCCGTTGAGTGCCGGTGAAGCCGAGCGCATCCGCCCCAACGTCATCGACATCTATACCGTGCGGCAGGGCGATACGTGGGAGAGCATCGCGTCGGGTCCGGGGCGCAAGGTCGTGCAGGCGCAGACGCTCGCGATCATCAACGGCTTCTCGCCGCAGGAGCGACCGCAGCCCGGCGACCGCGTGAAGATCGTCGTCGAAGGATAGGACAACCCTCGGCCTTCGTCGTTCGGCCGTCGGCCTTCGGCAGGGGCCGCGGTCATTCGGCCGTCGGCCTTCGGCGGCAGGCTGCCGCGATATGGTCGGTAGGGCCGGCTCTCCATTCGGTAGGGCCTGCTCTCCATTCGGTAGGGCCGGCTCTCCGAGCCCGGCCTTCTGGCCTACACCGGCAGCCTGATCTTCTGTGACTGGAAGACGTCGTCGGGCGTGCCCTGCCGCCGCACCACGGCCAGCAGCGTCACGTCGTCATCGAACCGGCCCTGAGTCCAGGCGGCGATCGCCGACAGCACGTCGTCGCGCAATGCTCCTGCGGTCGCGTGCGGGCGCGCCACGATCTCCCTGAGACGCCGCATGCCGAAGTCGTCGCCCTCGGGGCTGCGTCCTTCGGTCACGCCATCGGTGAACAGCAGCAGGCGCGCGTCCAGCCCGAGGCGCACCACGCTGTCGCCGTACCGGTGCGTGCGGAGCAGGCCGAGACCGGGATCGCCCAGGCCGAGTTCCTGCGCCTGGCCGGCCGACACCAGCAACGGCGGGTTGTGCCCGGCGTTGGCGTAGTGCAACTCGCCGCTCGACAGGCGCAACACTCCATAGAAGAACGTCACGAACCGTCCGCGCCGCAAGTTCGTGGCGAGGGTTTCGTTCACGCGCGTACAGAGATCGGCGGGGCTCACGTCCGGGCCAGCCAGTGCCTTCACCGTGGCCTGCAGGTTCGCCATCACGAGCGAGGCGGCAAGGCCCTTGCCCGCGACATCGGCGACACACACCGCAACGGCGTCGTGCGACAGCCACCACGCGTCGTAGTAGTCGCCACCCACCGTGAGCGCGGGGTGCCAGGCGCCGGCAATCGAGAACATCTCCGGCTGCGGCAGCTGCTGCGGCAGGAGCGCGCGCTGGTTGTCGAACGCCTCCCGGAGCGACGACTCGTGATGCCGGGCCTCGATGTCGGCGATGGCCATCGACGTCTGGGCGGCGAGCGACGACAGCACCTCCACGTCACGTTCCTGCCAGGCCTCGTCCGAGCGCTTCCGGCCGATCCCGAGGACCACCGGAATCGCCTCGCCGTGGCGCACGGGCAGGAGCACCTCGACGCCGAGTCTGTCCCACGTGCGCGCCTCGTCCGGCGGCAGGCTCAACTCGGCGAGGATCGTGGCGCCGTGAAGTTCCGGCGCGCGCGGAGCGAGGTAGGGCAGCGCCTCGAACGCCTCGCGCGCAGTGGGATCAGGAGAATGCGCCGCGGCGAACTCCGCGCTGTCCTCGCGACGGCGGAACACGTAGGTGGGCGTGTGCGGAATCGCCTCCTGCAGGGCGAGCACGAGGCGGCGCTCGAGGTCGTCGCGATTGGACACCGAGCGCAACGCTTCGCCGTGACGTGTGAGCACGCCGACCGGATCGGGCGTGCGTTGGTAGAACCGCTTGTCGACGCGTCGCTGCACGCGTCGCCGCAACGGCTCGACGATCGACACGACGAGCAGCGTCAGCGCCACCGTCGTCAGGTGCGTGCCCTCGGCGGCTTCGGCGGCGGCGCTGGCAAGCAGCAGCACGATCGCGAAGGCGCCGGCGTACACACTCGCGGTCACCAGCAGGTAGAAGAACGTCAGGCGGATGATGAACCTGATGTCCATCAGCCCGTAGCGCAGCACGGCGGCGGCGAACGCGAGCGGGATGACCGAGTACGCAATCCACGTCGAGATCTCGAACGTCGAGTACAGCCAGGGCGGCGGTGCGTTTGCCGACGACAGCGAGATCCCGACCGAGATCAGCGAGAGCACGAGCGCGATGCCGAGTGCCCAGGCGATGCTCAGCAGCGGCCAGCGGATCTGTCGTCGCTGTTCCTCCGAGCTGAATTGCCACGACCGCCACATCGCGATGCCCGACGCAACGGGGTAGAGCACGCCGATGCAGAGGCTGAAGACGGTGACGGTGGCGACTGTCAGGAGCGCGCTGATCGCACCGGCGAGCTGCCGCGAGGCGAAGAACACGCCCACGATGACCGTCAGTGCGATGGCCACGTACAGGAGCACGACGGCAGCCACGAGCGAGCCGGGCCTGTCGAAGAACGCGGCGCGCCAGCGATGGCCGCGCAGCCGTGTCCAGTACACGCGTGCGCCACTCACGAGGGCGATCGCGGCGACGCTCAGCGCGGCGGCAGGGCGCATGCCGCCGGGCAGCGCCCCGGCCAGGAGCAGCACGGCGACGGGCGCGGCCATCGATGCGATGAGCGGCGGCAGCAGGTACGTCCAGCGGAGCACCCGGGCCAGCGTGACGGGCGCCAGCCGCGGCTGCGGAAACAGTCCGAGGAAGTGCAGCAGCGTCGGGCTCACGACCAGCGCTCCCGCGAACGTGATCGCGAGGGCGGGGAAGTTCATGCGCACGTAGGCGTCCGGCATCGGCAGGACCGTCTGCGGCGCGTGGCTCGCTTCAGGTACCGCGAAGGTGAGCATCGACAGCCCGAACGTGCAGGAGAACAGCATGAACAGCAGAGCCCGCGGGTCGTGTGGACGCCACCTGTAGACGACCGATGGGATGCCGAGGAAGAGCGTGAAGACGAGGCATACGCGTGCGGCGACGCCCGGCCAGGATCGCTGGCCCTGCAACGCCGGGCTCACGGTGACCGCCGTCGTCAGCCGCTGATCTCCCCGTTCGATCTCGTAGGTGACGCGGTCACCCGGGCGCAGGCGGTCGTGCAGCGCGGCGAGCTCGTCGATGGACGTGGCGTCGACGCCGTCGATGCGCAGTACCCGGTCGCCTGCCAGCAGCCCCGCCCGATCGGCCGGGCTGTCGCGCCGCACGAACCGGACGCGGACCTCTCCGCCCTGCCGTACCGGCTCGATGACGGAGACGCCGGCGCGGCTGGTCACGAGCCCCAGCCATGGCTGGCTGCGGGCGCGGAGCAGCGCCACGACCACGAAGACGGAGACCGCGGCCAGGCCGATCAGGACCGCCGTCGCGAGCACGCGCCGCTGCCGCAGCATCGCCGCGGTGACCGAGTCGTGGGTCACCTCCGCCGACGCCGGCACCGGGGCGGTCATGGGGGGAGATTGTACAGTCCGCCCGGGAAGCGGCCGATCGAACCAGGCCCGTGCTAACCGGCCCGGTCGGATGCGGCACTAGAGTCGCGCGAACTGGTAGTGGTCGACGACGTCGAAGCGC
>JAEYZV010000536.1 GCA_023427865.1 Acidobacteriota bacterium | reverse complement strand
CGACGTTCCGGCAGTACGACGCGCTGCTGGTCTCGACCGCCCACACCCAGTTCAAGGACGCGGCGCTCTACGCGGGCGTCGACCTGGTGATCGACACCCGCAACATCGTGCGCGCGTCGCCCGACGGCCCGCAGCACGTCGTGCGCGCCTGAGCGCCGGTCGAGGCATGGGCCTGCAGACCTCCATCGAGACCGATCGTGCCGGATGGGACGCCTTCGTCAGCGCCCATCCGCACGCGACGGCCTACCACGCGTGGGACTGGCGCGACGTGTTCGGCCCGGTGTTCGGCCACGAGCCGATATACCTTGCCGCTCGCGACGCAGGCGGGATCGTCGGGGTCCTCCCCGTCGTGGCGTTTCGCAGCCGCCTGTTCGGGCACTTCTTCTGCTCGCTGCCGTTCGTCAACTACGGAGGGGTGCTGGCGACGACCGCCGACGCTGCGACGCCCCTTCTGGAGACGGCGGCGCGGATTGCGCGCGAACGCCGCGCGTCGCACGTCGAGTTGCGCCACGTCGGGCGGCAGGTGCCAGGGGCTCCCGTGCGCCAGCACAAGGTCACCATGCTGCTGCCGTTGAAGGACACGGCCGACGCACAATGGACGGCGCTCGACAACAAGGTGCGCAACCTCGTGCGCAAGGCCGAGAAGAGCGCGTTGACGAGTGAGACCGGCGGCCGTGAGTTGCTCGACGCGTTCTACGCCGTGTTCAGCGTCAACATGCGCGACCTCGGGACGCCCGTGTACCCGAAGCGCTTCTTCGCGGCGGTGCTGCAGGCCTCCGGCCCGGCAGCGAGGCTCCACGTGGTGCGGCACGACGGCGCACCGGTGGCGGCGTCGATGACGATCGCCCATCGCGACCGCGTGGAGGTGCCATGGGCGTCGTCACTCAGGACCGCCCGGCAGATGAACCCCAACATGCTGCTCTACTGGCACATGCTGCGGGAGGTCATCGCGAGCGGCGCCCGCGTGTTCGACTTCGGCCGCTCGACGCCGGGTGAAGGCACCTACCTGTTCAAGAAGCAATGGAAGGCCGAGCCGGTGCCGCTGCACTGGGAGTACGCATTGATCTCGCGCGATGCGCCGCCCGACCAGAGCCCCGGCAGCGGAAGGTTTTCCGTGGCGATCGAGCTGTGGAAGAAGCTCCCCGTCCCGCTCGCCAACGCGATCGGCCCGCGGATTATCGGCAACATCCCGTAGAAGCAATTTCGGAATTGGCAGAATTTCGGAATTTCAGCGGCGCCGCGGCACAGCGATGCCTCGGCGGTCGGCACTGGTAGTGCCATTCTGAAATTCCTGCAATTCTGCAATTCCGCAATTCCTACTTCGCCCGCACGACGATCACCGTCTGGTCGTCGTGCTGCGGGGCGCCGTCGACGAACTCCGCGGCGGCGGCGTTGACGGCCGACACCATCTCGCCGACCGGCGTGCGCGCAGACGACAGCTTCGTGAACAGGTCGAGCAGGCGCGCCTCACCGAACTCCTCGCGGTCGAGGCCATGGCTCTCCGTGATGCCGTCGGTGACCAGCAGGAACACGTCACCGCTTGCATACGCGATGTGACGTTCCTCGAGCTCGGCGGCGAACAGTTCCTCGGTCGTGAGCCCCAGGCCGACCCCTCGCGGCAGCACGCGCGAGACGCTGCCGTCGGCCGCGCGGTAGTGATACAGCGGCAGGTGTCCGGCGCGCGCGACGACGAGCGAGCGTGATCGCGTGTCGAAGAACGCGCCCATGGCGGTGACGAACGCGCGTCGTTCCATGTTGCGGCCGAGCAGGTCGTTCGTGCGGACGAACAGCTCGCGCGGCGAGACGCCGAAGCCGTGCAGCGACCGCACGATTCCCTGCAGCCTCGACATGTAGAGCGCCGCCGAGGTGCCCTTTCCGCTGACGTCGCCGATCATCACCGCCAGCCGACCCTCGTCGGTGCCGTCGAGGTAGTCGAAGTAGTCGCCGCCCACCTCCTGCGCCGGCACCGACATCCCCGACACCTCCAGCCCCTCGACCCGTGGCGGGTGCTGTGGCAGCGATTCCAGCTGGATGCGTCGGGCGATGGCGAGCTCCTGCCGCACCCGCTCCTGCGCTGCGAGGTTCTCATAGAGGAACGCGTTCTCGACCAGCAGCGCCGCCTGTCCGGCAATCACGCCGAGGAACGCGAAGTCGTCGGCCGTGTAGGGCGCCTCCGACAGCTTCTCGCCGATGAACAGCACGCCGCGCACCTCGTCGTGCCCGCCAATCGGGTACAGGTGGTGGATCAGCGCACGCCGCAGGGCCAGCCGCAGCCGCGGCGGCGCGTACTCGGTGTCCATCTCCGCACCCTTCGCCGCGCGCAGGACCTCCACCGCTTCCCCGACGCAGCTGCCGCAGAAGATGTCCCAGTCGCCGGACTCGAAGCCTATCGATCGCTTCGAGCTCACGAGGCGCTGCCCCTGCACGAAGACCACCCCCGCGCGCTTGACGGGCATCAGGCGATCGATCACCGTCAGCAGGCCGTCGGCGAGGCCGTCGAGGTCCATGCGCGGACCCATCACCTCACTGAGTTCGCGGGTGGCGCGCCGATAGTCGTGCCCTTCCTGGTAGTACTGCTCGGCAAGGAAACGGTGGCCACGCTTGAGCACGGCCCGGAAGGTGAACGCGAGCAGCACGGCGGCCGCGATCAGCACGCCCTTCTCGATGACGGCGCGACGCTCCGCCGCGACCGGCGTCGGCAGCACCTCGAGTGCGTCGCCGGTGATCCGGACGTTGGGCAGCGGCAGGTCGAGATGCATCAGCTGCCACCAGATCCACAGGCCTGCGCCGACCACGAGCACGGTCCATGCCGTGCTGACGAGCAGGTACTGCACGTTGCGGCGCACGCGCAGGTCGAGCTCGAGCAGCCGGTAGCGTCCGATCACGAGCAGATGGACGACGAGCACTCCGAGATACAGGAGCGCGGCGATCACCTGGATGATCTGGAGGGCGGCGACCGGAACACCCACGGTTCTGCCGCCAACCACTACCGTGCCGAGCGTGAAGCCCACCGCGATGCCGGTCATGACCGATGTGGGCCGGGAGATCTGGCGGTCCTCGACGCTGTAGCTGCGCCGCGTCCGTGCCGACGCCAGGGACGCATACGTCAGCATGACCAGCATGGCGGGTACGAACGCACCGTCGACGAACTGCGGCGCGTTCCAGGTGATCCCGAGGACGGTGGCGGCAAGGATGAGGCCCAGGACGTACCCTCCGCGCTTGGCCCACCGTCGCGCGACGAGTGCCCGTCGCTCGCGGGGGAAGTAGTGCATCGCGTGCAGCCAGGCCGCGATGCCGAGCGTGACGGCGAGTGCCAAGAAAACGTCCGACGTGAGCAGGTACCAGGGCGGCAGCGTTCGACGCGGCCTGTTGAGCACGACGGCGATGGCAAGGCCCGTCCCCATCCAGGCCAGCCCGAGGTAGCGCGCCGCCTTGATGTGCGTGCGCAGCGTGGCCAGTGCCGTGCCGCACACGATGTAGAGGAAGCCGACCAGGAACAGCAGCAGCGGGCCGAGTCCGATGCCGAATGCGGCGAGGTCGACCTCGAGCCGCACCGGCTCGCCGTCTCGCAGCACGTCGTAGGCGCTCGCCCTGCCGACCTGCGAGAAACGCATGATGCGATCGGCGTCCAACGCGCTGGAGAATCCCTGGCCGTTGATGCGCGTGATGAGATCGCCAGGCTTCATCCCGGCGCGATCGGACGCCCCGCCCGGGGTCACGTCGGTCACGAGCACCGTGTTGTCGATCGAGCGGACCGCGTCACGCAGTTCGGCAGTCGGCACTTCGACGACGATCGTCCGTGATTCCCGCGCGCGGAACGCCGTCACCTCCGCGGTCGTCGCCCCCGACAGCCGAGCCTCGAGTCCACTCGTGCCGCGGAACGGGTCGCGGTCGATGTCGACGAGCACGTCGCCCGGCTCGAGCGACGACGCGCCGGTCACCTGGCGGGGAACCCGCGCCTGCAGCTGCCCCTCCAGGATGCGCGTCGCCCCCGGGCGGCCGTTGACCTGCTCGACGACGTAGACCCGGGAAATCGGATCGATGAACAGGTTCTCGTCGGTCGCGCTGCGGCCGACGATGAACAGGTTCAGGCCCGCGAGCACGGCGAGCCACGCGCCGAGGACGGCAAGACCGGCGCGCAGCAGGGCGCGCGGGCGGCTCGTTGTCGTCGGCATCAGCACGCGTGCGTCAGGGCTGCGCGGCGGTCGCGGGTTGTCCCGGCTTCGGCGGCAGGAACGGCAGCACGTCCGGCACGACGCGCACGCCAGTGGAGAAGATCAGCGGCGCGGGCCCGCCGTAGTCGAACGACACCTCGAGGAAGCCGGCCGTCCAGCCCTCTGCGGGCGCCCCGAGCTTCGCGCGGTAGACACCGTCGCCATCCGGCTGCACCTCGACCGACTTCCAGGCCGGGCCAAGCGTCTCGAGACGGAAGTCGCGGGCCGACGGGTTGCTCGCCTGCCACAGCGTGACTTTGGCAGGCCTGGTCGCAGCCCGGACTTCGAGCGTGCCGTCCTTGCCGGCCTTCCAGTCGAACGTCGGTCGCGGCACTCCCTTGACGATCGCGCCATAGAACGCCAGCAGGCTCTCGGGCGCATCGGACTTGCGCAGCGAGTGATCCGTGTTCGGCACGTAGCGCAGGTAGGTCTCACCCTTCAGGTCGGAGTAATAGAACTGCCACGAATCGGGCAGGAAGAACTGATCGCCGCTCGCGTTGACGATGTACTTCGGGAGCGTGAGCCTTTCGCGGTACGAATACGGCTCGACCAGCGACACCAACTGTTCGAAGCGCGCCTCGTTCATCCGGTCCATGATGCCGTGCGTCACGTAGTCGCCGACCGCTGGCGCCCAGAAGCCGTACGCCTGCCAGTGGTGCAGGAACGACGGGCGCAGGTTCAGCATGTCGATCACCGCCGGCATGATGGCCACCACTCGGCTGTCGACCGCCGCCGTCGTCCAGGTCGTCCAGCCCCGCTTCGAGCCGCCGGAGACGACGAACTTCGTGATCGCGCGACGCCCGCCTTCGGGAGACTGGGCGAACGCCTGCACGGTGTCCATGGCCCGCACCGCGGCCTTCGTCATCGGGAAGCGTGCGAGCCACTGCTCGTCGCCGCCGTCCAGGAACTTCCGCCAGCCGTAGGCGATGAGGTCGTCCTCCTTGCGTGCCACGCCGTCGCCGAAGAACTCGAGCGGCTGGTTCGGGATCATCCGCAGTTCGGTGACGATCGTGTTCGTCCGCGCCGCGAACGTCGCCAGCATTGCGTCGGTCTTCGGGATCCCGTCCTTGTCGTTGCTGCCGCCACCGATGAACAGCAGCGACGTGTCGCTCGTGACCGTCTCCGGGCGAATCACCGTCAGGTAGTGCCGCCACTCGGGCTGGCTCACCTCCTTCGGCGACCGCCACGTCTGCGACGTCATCGCGATCGTCGTGACCGTGAGAGGGCCTTCCTGGCGCGTGCTGACGACCGACCACTTGTAGGCGGGGTCCGGCGCGGCGACGTAGCGGTCGAGGGCCGTCGCGGACCGGGCGTCGAGTCCGGCGCGCAGCGGCTGGGCGGCCAGGGGCGCGGCGGCCAGCACGCATGCGAGGGTGAAGGGCAGCAGGCGGGTGTACATGGATCCCTTTCAGGCGGAGGTGGCGGGCCGAAGTGTATCAAGCCACTCCGCCACAGTGTCCGCCACCCCCGCGTACACGTCAGCCTGCTTGCCGTCGCGTGCGCGGACCTCGAACCCGTGCCCACCGGCCGCGACCGGCACGACGCGCGGGGGCGCACCCGCAGCGCCGAACTCGCGGACGACGTCCTCGGGGCTGCCGAACGGGTCGCGCTCGCCCTGGACGACGAGCAGCGGCACGGCGATGGCACCGAGATGACCCACCCGCAGCTGATCGGGCTTGCCGGGGGGGTGAAGCGGGTAGCCGAGCGCCACGCACCCTCGGACGACCGGCGGCACCTCCCGGTCGGCGGCCAGCATCGTCGCCATGCGGCCACCCATGGACTTGCCGCCGATCGCCATCGGTTCGGCAGGATGGCGTGCGGCGGTGTCGGCCACGACCGCGCGCCAGGTGTCCAGCAGGACCGGCGCCCTGTCGGGCGTTCGTCGCCCGGCGGTGATGTAAGGGAAGTCGAACGTGATGACGCGGATGCCGCGGTCCGAGAGGTCGCTGGCGCGCGCGCGCATCCACGGGTGCTTCTGGCCGGCGCCGGCGCCGTGGGCGAGAATCAGCGTACGGCGCGCAGCGGTTGGCTCGTACAGCGTTGCCGCGACGTCGCCCGCCTTCGTGGGAATCGTGTAGGTCGCCACGTGGCGATTGTAGGCCTGCTGCTCGACCCGCGCACCACGACCAGTCTGCTCGTCGGATGACTGCCATAGAATGCCGGCATGAGGCCCGACAGGCGCACGTTTCTCGCTTCGCTGGCGGCACTTGCCGCTGCTCGGACGACGTCCGCACAGGACGTGGCCGGCACCGTCTCGACAGTGACCGGGGACGTTCCCGTGCGCGACCTCGGCATGGTGCTCATGCACGAGCACGTGCTCGTGGACTTCGTCGGTGCCGACCAGGTCAGTCGAAGCCGCTACGACGCCGAAGAGGTGTTCCGTGTGGCGCTGCCGCACCTGCAGCAGGCGCGGGAGCTCGGGTGCCGCACGCTCGTCGAGTGCACGCCCGCATTCCTCGGGCGTAACCCCACGCTGCTGCGCCGGCTGTCGCGCGAGTCCGGGCTGCTCATCGTCAGCAACACCGGCTACTACGCGGCCAACGGCGACAAGCACCTGCCGGCGCACGCCCATCGCGAGTCCGCGCAGCAGATCGCCGATCGGTGGGTCAACGAGGCGAAGCAGGGCATCGACAGCACCGAGATGCTGCCGGGTCTCATGAAGATCGGCGTGGACAGCGGGCCGCTCTCGGATATCGATCGGAAGATCGTGGAAGCCGCGGCCATTGCCCACGAGGCAACGGGGTTGTCGATCGCGGCGCACACAGGTGATGGCACCGCGGCGCATCAGGAACTCGATGTGCTCCAGGAGCACGGGGTGCCGCTCGACGCGTTCATCTGGGTGCATGCGCAGAACGAGGGCGACCAGGCACAGCATCGCCGCGCCGCCGAGCGCGGCGCGTGGGTGGAGTTCGACGGCATCTCAACGGACTCGGTCGAACGCCACGTGGGGCTCGTGAAGGGCATGGCGGAGGCCGGCCATCTCGGACGTGTGCTCGTCTCGCACGACGCAGGCTGGTACCACGTGGGCGAGCCGGGTGGCGGCGTGTTCCGGCCGTACGACACCGTGTTCCGGAGCTTCGTCCCGGCGATCCGTGAAGCGCTGGGTGAGGCAGCGGTCACGCAGCTGCTCGTCACGAACCCTGCGCGCGCCCTGGCCCGGCGCTCCTGATTCCGGCGTGGACAGGATCGACTGGCGAGCGCTGCTTGCCGATTCCGCGAGCCTTCGCGACCAGGGATTGTTCATCGCCGAGGGCCGGCGCGTGCTGGGGCGCGTGCTCGACACCCTGGGGCCCGCTCACATCGTCGAGGCCCTCGCCACTGCAGCTGCCGTCCGTGCCCTGCGGCTCGACGCCGTACTCGGAAGCCGCCTCGTCATCCGGACGCCCGACGAGATGGCCGGCCTCACCGGGTTCAACTTCCATCGCGGCGTGCTGGCGGCCGTGCGACGTCCGGCCATTCCCGATCCACGTGCACTCCTCGCCCAGGTGGTCGGGGACGTCGGGGCCGACGAGGTGGACGCGCCGGCGGTGCGGAACGCCCGGCTGGTCGTCGTGGCCGAGCACATCGTCGACGTGGACAACGTCGGCAGCTGCTTTCGCAACGCCCTGGCGTTCGGCGCCTCAGCGGTCCTGCTCGACGACAGGTGCCCCGACCCGCTGTATCGAAAAGCCGTGCGCACCTCGCTCGGCGCGGTGCTCGACGTGCCATGGACGTCGGCGCCCATGGGCGGGATTCTCGATGCCCTCGCAGAGGCGAAGGTTCACGCAATCGGCCTGACACCGAACGGGGGGCCGACCGCACTGCCGGCTGCGGCAGCCACGAGGGCTCTCGCGACCGTGCGTGGAGAGGTCCCGGGCGGGACGATTGCCCTCGTCGTCGGCAACGAGGGCGCGGGGCTCTCGGCCGAGACGCTCGCCCGCTGTTCGTCCCTGGCCTGCATCCCCATGGCGCCCGGCGCCGATTCCCTCAACGTCGCCACGGCGCTTGCCGTGGCGCTGTACGAGTACCGGCGGTAGCGGGCAGCGGCCTCGGCCTGGCCGGAACAGCCGCGAACCCAGGGCCGGACCGATACGCAGGCGTCGGACCTTGCCCGACGCGCACGGCGAAGGGCGAGAACGGTCCCTGCCGACGTGTGGTGGGCGCGCTCACGCCTCGCGACGAGATGCCGATTTCCGTGGCATTACGCCAATGGTCACCCGACTCCTGGCCCTCGGTATCGCACTCATCGTCGTTGCCGTACCGTCGCTGGCCACGCAGCCCGGAGTCAGGGTCGCCGGCTCGACGACGGCTGGCGGCCGCCCGGTGGCCAACGCCGTCGTGTGGCTGGAAGCGGCGGTGGGGAAGGCGGCCAGGACGCCACGAGCCGTGCTGCATCAGCGCAGCCTGAAGTTCCTGCCCCAGGTGCTTGCCGTCCGTACGGGCACGGTCGTCGACTTCCCGAACGACGACCGCGTGTTCCACAACGTGTTCTCGTTTCGCGACGGCAAGAAGTTCGACCTCGGCATCTACCCGGTCGGCGCGACGAGGCAGGTGACGTTCTCCGAGCCGGGCGTCAGCCGCCTGTTCTGCAACATCCACCCGAACATGGCCGGCTACGTGGTGTCGGTGGACACCCCATGGTTCGCGACGTCCGACGGTGATGGGCGGTTCCACCTCGACCACGTCCAGCCTGGCACTTATACGTGGCAGGCCTGGAGGGCGTCGGGCCCGAGCCGGGCTGGCAGCATCGACGTGCGCCAAGGAGTCGTGCTCGAGGTGGCATGGCCGTGACGGCGCGCATCCTCGCCGCGGTGTTCCTCGCCACCCTGTCGTGCGCGCCGCGTGCCCGCGCGCAGTCGCTCTCGGTGGAGTTCGATGGCACGACCGGCTTCTCGACCGAGGGGGATACGGCGGCCGGCGCGGCCCAACTGCGACTGTTCGGAGACATCGCCCGCGACTACCGCATCAATGTCGAGGCGACATGGGCGGACCGCACGGCCGACGTCTCCGATGCGTTCGGCGGAGCCTACCCGTATGGCGGGCAGATTTCGCTCAGCGAGGCCTACGTCGAGCGCATGTTCCGTCGCAACTCGCTGCTCCTCGGGGTCCGTGGCGGGCAGTATCGCACGCCGTTCGGCATCTACACGCGCAGCGACCATGCGTACCAGGGGTTCCTGCGTGCGCCGCTCGTGCGCTACGACGACTACTGGTCGGTCAGCAACAACTTCCTGGAGCGAGGCCTGAACGTCGTTGCCGGCACGCCGCGCCTGCAGGTGGAAGCAAGCGTCGGCACACCGGGCGACATCGGTGAAGCGCGCCGCCGCGGCGGCCTGAGCGCCACGATCCGCGGCCAGGCCTACTACAAGTCGCTCGTCGTCGGCGTGAGCCGGATCAGCAGCCGCCCCTATGCCCCCGCGCGGTTCGCGACCGGACGCCTCTCGTTCACCGGCGTGGACGGGCGCTTCGCGCAGGGCGGCGTCATCGTGCGCGGCGAGTGGATCCACGGACGACCCTGGAGCGCGCCCGAGACGACCGGCTGGTATGTCGACGGCTTCGTCCATCGCCGGTTCATGGGCCCCGTCACCGCCATCGTGCGGGCCGAGCGCTTGAAGTACGCCTCGCCGCGGCCCTTCACCTACCACGACGAGACCTTCACGGAGTGGGTCGCCCATCGCCAGACGGTCGGCGCACGCGTGCGGCTGCCGGCCGGGTTCACCGCCCAGATCGGCGTGCTGCGCCAATCACCGCTCCTTGCCCGCAACAGCCGCGTCTCGCTCGACATGGCGATGACCTGGTCGCTGCGGCACGACTGACCGGCCGTGCACGGGATTCGCTGGCATCGCCGGATGCAGGCACACGTCGCGCTCGGCGTGAGCGTGCTCATCGCCCTGTCGCTCGGCGCAGCCGTCGTGGCCACCTCCGACGTGGTGACGCGCGACGCTCTCGAGGGCGCCGCGCGCAACCTCTCCGCCGCCCGCCTCGCGTTCGACAGGCTCCTCGACTCGCACGCACGCGAGGCCGCCGTGCAGGCGAGCCTCATCGCCGGACTGCCCGTGTTCCGGGCGCACCTGCTCGATCCGCAGCTGGCCGGTGATGCCGCCACCATGGATGCGATGGCGACCGATTACCGGTCGCAGTTGAAGGCGGCCTTCCTCGTCGTCGGCAGTCGCCGTACCGCCGTGACCGGCCGAGCCGGATGGCCCGAACGTTTACTG
>JAEYZV010000533.1 GCA_023427865.1 Acidobacteriota bacterium | reverse complement strand
TTCCAGTTCCTGCGCAACATCGCGCGCCTCGAGTGGGCCACGCCGAACCGGGAGATGTGGACGGCGGTGGCGTTCCTCCTCCCGGTGGTCATCGCCCACGGGTGGACGTGGCTCGTGGAGCACGAGTACGTGCGCCCGCTCACGCCGGCGCGTCGCGCCGTGCTGACAGGCGTGCTGCTCTACGCCATCCTTGCCGCCTACGGCAGCACCAACGCGTTCATCTACTTCCAGTTCTGAGGTCCCGGCGGGGCGCGCCGCTCCCCCTGTTATCCTGAGGCGATGGTCAGCGGGCATGCGCGTGACAGGGAGGCCAGGCGCGCCATCGTGCTGGGAGGCGTGGTGTTTGCGCTCTGCGTCGCCCTTGGCTGGGCCGCCTGGCGACACACGTCACTGCGGCAATACCGGCTCGACATCGTCACGGCGGCACCGGCGCCGCCGGGACACTTCCTCGCGCACGATCGCGGCGGGCACGTCGACCACCACGTCCTGTTGCACGGCATCGATCGCGAGACGATGGACAACCTCCATGACGCCGACGTGCTGCTCATGGGCAACTCGCGGCTGATGTTCGCGCTTCGGGGCGCCGCGTTGCGCGCCTACTTCCTGCCTCGCGGCCTCGAGCCGTTCGCGCTCGGCTTCGGCCACCAGGAGCAGCACCGGTTCCCGCTCGAGGTGCTGCGGCGGCACGGATTGCGGCCGAAAGTCGTGATCGCGAACGTCGACAACTTCTTCGGTGGCCTCACGTCGCCCTGGGCACAGCGGGTCCTTGCCGACACGCGGTTCGACGCGTGGAAGACCGAGTTCGAGGCAACGGCGTCGCACACCACCCGGCGAGCCCTCCACCGCGTCGTGCCGCACGTGCCGGACCTCTGGGACGGCGAGCGCGAGTTCGTCATCTACCGATCGCGGCGCGACGGCTCCTGGTTCAGCGCCACCAGCTTCGGTCACGGTTCGCGCCTGATGCCGTTCTACAAGGGCGACGACATCGTGCGACCGCACAACCTGGAACTGGCCCTCGGGTTCAAGGAGGCCGTGGAGGCCGTCGGCGCTGAGCTGATCTTCGTGCTCGTGCCGGGCCGCGACGTGTCGCTCACACACGCGCAGATGCTCGCCGACATGACTGGCGTGCCCCTGGTCGCCCCCGAGGTGCCGGGCCTGCGGACCATGGATGGGTCGCACCTCACCGACGAGAGCGCGGCAGCTTACGCACGCGTCTTCTTCCAGCACCTCGATCCCGTACTCGATCGGGCGCTCGCCAGACCTGCAGCCACCGACTGAGCGTCCGCGGCTGTCGCGGTACCATCACCCTGTGCGTATTTCGCTCGTGGCGTCAGCGCTGCTCCTCGCCGCGTGCGCGAGCCTGGCCGCGTTTCGTGCACCCGAAGGACCCGAGCCGATGAACGGCACGCTCACCGATGTTGCCGGGCTGCTCGTCGGCCATGCCGTGCGAGCCGAGCGCCCGACCGGCTGCACCGTGGTGCTCGCGCGCGAGGGCGCGGTCGCGGGCGTCGACGTCCGTGGTGCCGCTCCGGGCACGCGCGAGACCGACCTGCTCGACCCGCTCAACACCGTCCGGCAGGTGCATGCCATCGTGCTTGCCGGCGGCAGTGCCTTCGGGCTCGACGCGGCGCAGGGGGTGATGACCTTCCTCGAGGGAGAAAGCATCGGCTTTCCGGTCGGACGTGTTCGCGTGCCGATCGTGCCCGCCGCCATCCTCTTCGACCTCGGCGTCGGCGACCCGACCATCCGTCCGACCGCTGCGTGCGGCCTCGAGGCGGCCAGGAGCGCCACGCGCGCGGCCGTGACGCAGGGAAACGTCGGGGCCGGTGCCGGTGCAACCGTCGGCAAGCTGTACGGGCTCGCGCGGGCGATGAAGGGCGGGATAGGCTCGGCGTCGATCCGCCTGCCGTCGGGGATCGTGGTGGCGGCGCTCGTGGCCGTCAACGCGCGAGGCGACGTCGTCGACCCGAGCACCGGCCAGGTCGTGGCGGGTGTCCGCAGTGAGGACGGACGACAACTTGCCGATGCGCGCGTCCTCATGCGCCAGGGCCTGCCGACGCCGATTGCCCCGGGCGAGAACACCACGCTCGGCATCGTCGCGACCAACGCGACGCTGACCAAGACGCAGGCGACGCTCGTCGCGCGCATGGCGCACGATGGCTTCGCGCGAGCCATCGTGCCGTCCCATACGCCTTCGGACGGCGACACCATCTTCGCCCTGGCGACGGGGAGGACGTCGGAGGCCGTCGACCTCGGGTTGATCGGCGCGCTCGCGGCCGACGTCACGGCACAGGCCGTTCTCAACGCCGTCCGCCACGCCGAGGCGCTGCCGTCGCTGCCTTCCGCGCGAAGCCTGAAGTGACGGTGCCTTCCGCAGGAGTTCGCGGCCGGGCTGCCTCCCCGCTCGGGCCCCGCCGTTGCGGGCCGCGAGTCGGCTGAATCGCCGATGTATCTCACGCTGCTGCTGCTCTACGGCGCGGCACTCGTCGCGCTCGGGTGGTGGTCGTCGCGCCGTGCGACCGCACAGGACTTCTTCGTCGCTGGCCGTCGGTTGACGCCCGGACTGCTGGCGGGGACGCTGATTGCCGCCAACATCGGCGCAGGGTCCACACAGGGGGCGGCTGGCCTCGGCTACGCCGACGGCATCGCCGCGTGGTGGTGGGTGGGTGCCGCGGGCCTCGGCTCGGTGGTGCTGGCGCTCGTGGTCGGCCCCCGGATGTGGCGCGTGGCAGCCGCGGCCGGTCACCAGACGCTCGGCGACTACCTGCGCGCCAGGTTCGGCCCGGAGGTCCGCGGGCTCATGGCGGTGCTCCTCTGGTGCGGCTCCCTGTCCATCCTGGCGGCTCAACTCGTGGCGCTGGCCGGATTGCTGCAGACCCTGCTCGGTGTTCCCCACGCGTGGGGCTGCATCATCGGTGGCACCGTCGCCACCCTGTATTTCGTGAGCGGCGGCTTGTGGTCGTCCACGATCGTCAATGGCGTGCAGGCGGCCGTGCTGCTGGTCGGCCTGACGCTGGCAATCCCGTTCGCCTGGAGTGCAGCCGGCGGTCTGGCTCCACTGACGCAGGCCGACGTCCCGCCCGACTACTGGAACCCGTGGCGGGGTGGGAGCTCGGGCGTCATGTACCTGGCACTGCTCGCGCCCTCGTTCATCGTCTCGCCGGGACTGCTGCAGAAGGTGTACGGCGCGCGCGACGCGCGGACCGTAAGCATCGGCGTGTTCGTGAACGCCATCGTCCTGCTCGTGTTCGCCGCGGTGCCGCCGGTGCTCGGCATGCTGTCGCGTGCGCTGCATCCCGATCTCGCCAACGGCGAACTGGCGCTGCCCACGTTGCTGCGAGACGACCTGCCGCCCTGGCTCGGCGCGCTGGCGCTTGCAGCGCTGTTCTCGGCGGAGGTGAGCAGCGCCGATGCCGTGCTGTTCATGCTGTCGACGTCGATTGCGCGCGATCTCTACGTGGGGCACCTGCGGCCGGCCGCCGACGATCTCGACCAGTTGCGTGCCGCCCGGGTCGCGGCCGTCGCGAGCGGCGTGCTCGGCGTGATGGTGGCGATCTGGGCGGGAACCATCATCGGCCTCATGCGGCTGTTCTACAGCCTGCTGAGCGCCAGCCTCTTCGTCCCGGTCGTTGCGGGCCTGTTCGTGCCGCGTGCCGGACGGCGTCAGGCGCTCGCCTCGATGCTTGCCGGCGTCGTGACGACGGCGGCCCTGCACGTCGCGACGGGCGGTGCCGGCGTTGCGGGAGTCGCACCTGTGCTGTGGGGACTCCTCGCCTCGGGGCTGGGCCTGCTCGTCGCGTTGGCGTGGCGTGCACCGGACGCGGACTGATGATGACCGTGCAGGCCGTCCGCCCCGCACGGTCCGCAATGGCGCGTGCTAGGCGCGCCTGATGGCGGACGCGAAGGCGGCCACCACGTCGGGATCGAACGAGAAGCCCGATTCGGAAGTGATGTAACCGACAGCGTCCCGGTGCCGGTCGAGCGTGTGGCCGGGGTGCGGGTGGGTCATCGCGTCGAACACGTCGGCCACATGCGTGATGCGGCCGGCGATCGGAATGGCGTGGCCCGACAGCCCGCGCGGGTAGCCGGCACCATCCCATCGCTCGTGATGCGTGAGCGCGATGTCCTCCGCAGTGCGGAGCAGGGCGCCGCTGCTCCCCGACAGGATGTCCGCGCCGATCACGGTGTGGCGCTTCATCTCCTCGAACTCTGCCGGCGTCAGCGGTCCGGGCTTGAGCAGGATGGCGTCACGGATGCCGATCTTGCCGACGTCGTGCAGCGGGGCGGCCCGCTCGATCGTCAACGCCAGGTCTTCCGGCAGCCCGAGGTGCCGCGCGATGGCGCCTGCCAGCCGGCCCACCCGCCGCGTGTGCTCGCCGGTGTTGTCGTCTCGGAACTCGGCGGCCAGCGCGAGGCGCTCCAGGATCTCGAGACGGGCGACTTCCAGCTTGCGTGTGCGCTCCTGGACGGTCGCCTCGAGGCCCCGATTGTGCTTGTCCAGTTGCAGGTACAGGAAACGCGTAATCAGCAGGTTGCGGATACGCAGCAGGGCCTCGACCGCATCGAACGGCTTGTTGAGGAAGTCCCTGGCACCCGCGCCGAGCGCGCGCTGTCGCACCTCGACGCTCAGGTCCGCCGTGACCACGAGGATGGGCAGGTAGCGCTCCTCGTTCAACCGTGGTTGCAGCTGCTCCATCACGCCGAAGCCGTCGAGGCCGGGCATGTGCAGGTCGAGCAGGATGAGGTCGGGACTGACCTGGCCGACCAGCGCTGCGACCTGCTCGGGTACCGTCGTCGAATAGAGGCGATGGTAGCCGGCTGACGTCAGCAGGCGTTCCAGCAGCCGGATGTTCGGGGCCTGGTCGTCGACGATGAGGATCCGTGCCCGTGTGATGGGCTCGGTAAGCTGCGCCACTGGCGAAGAGTATACGGGCGGGCGTCGCACGCGCGTGGTTCCGGGTACGCACGGCGACGCCTGCGGGTTGCTCAGGCGCGCACGACGTGCTGCGGCCCGTCGGGCGACGCGCGCACGATGTTGCGGGTGTCGATCACCAGGTCGACGCCCGCGTAGAGCGCCGCGTCCTTGAACTGGGTGTGGGCGGTCGAGACCAGCAGCGCGTCGTACTGCCGGAACGTCG
>JAEYZV010000505.1 GCA_023427865.1 Acidobacteriota bacterium | reverse complement strand
GCCGGGCGCGACGCCGGCCGGCCTCGACATGCGGGCCGTGCTCGTCGCGCTGGGGCGCGTGCTCGACGTGTTCCCGGGGACGGTGCTCGTCGACCCGCCGGTCGACGCGCTGGCGATCGCGCGCTTCGAGACGCCGGCCCCCGACCCATTGCGGCTCGTCGCGCGCGCACTCGACGCCGGGGGGCTGGTGCCCGAAGCAAGCTGGGTGGCGCGCCGCGCGTCAGCCACGGCGGTCGTCGACGATCCTCCGGCACTGCGCCGCTACCTCGACGTGCTGCCGGTGATGCAGGCGGCCGGCTGGATTCATCCCGAACCGCTGGTGCCGCCGGCGTCGTCGACCGAGCGCGGTACGCTGGCGACGTTCGTCAACCTGACGGGGCTGGTTCCGGGCGAGACCACGCTCGGCGACGAGGTGTCCTTGCTGCATGCCCCGGCTGCCGTCGGCCAGTCCGCGCTCGTGCCGTTCCTGCAGTGGCGATGGGACGGCAGCGCGTTCGTCGCGCCGGCCTGAGCGGCGCAGCCGCGGCCGTGGCGATCATCACGCTACTTCGGAGGTCCGACGATGATTCTCGTCGCTGGAGCCACCGGCTCCCTGGGTCGGAAGATCGTGCGCGGACTGGCGGATAAGGGGCGGCACGTGCGCGCCCTCGTCCGTCGGCCGGCCGCGCTGGAGAACTTCGAGCACGAGGGCGTCAGCGCCGTGCTCGGTGACCTGCGCGACCCGGACAGCCTGCAACGAGCCTGCGAGGGCGTCTCGGTCGTGGTCACGACTGCGAGTGTGTCGAAGACCGGCGGCGATTCGGTCGAGAACGTCGACATACTGGGCAACCAGCACCTGATCGAGGCCGCGGCACGGGCAGGTGTGCAGCGGTTCGTCTTCGTGTCCACTCTCGGCGCTGCCGAGGACAGCCCGGTCCCGGTGTTCCGCGCCAAGGGGATCACCGAGCGACGGCTCCGCGAAAGTGGGTTGCCGCACACGATCCTGCAGCCGAACGCGTTCATGGACGTGTGGTTTCCGGCACTCGTCGAACGTCAGGCGTTCTCCGGCGAGCCGGTCACGCTCGTCGGGGAATCGCGGCGCCGGCACGCGTTCATCGCCGAGGCCGACGTCGCCGCCTTCGCCGTGGCTTCACTGCTCGGCGGTGGCAGGGGCGACACGACCCTCCCGCTCGGCGGGCCCGAGGCCATGACGATGCTGCAGGTCGTGCACGCCTACGAGCAGGCCGCGGGTCGGACGTTCCCGGTCCGCAGCGTAGCCCCGGGTTCGCCCATCCCGGGCCTGCCGGAGGCGGTGTGGAGCCTTGCCGCGGCGCTCGAGACGTTCGACTCGCCGGTGCCGATGGAGGAGACGAGCCGCGCGTATGGTGTGCGCCAGACAAGCGTCGAGGACTTCGCGCGATCACGGGTTGCGGCGGCCACCGTCACCTGAACGTGTTCGGACGGCCCTGTAGCCGCCGTCGCACCCTGTGCTCCTGCACGCCAGCGGATCGTTGTTGAAGGCGTCCGGTTGCGCGGGAGGACCGCCCGCTGCCCGAGGCCTCCGGCGGTTCCCCCCGACGGACGTGACCGGCATTCCGCTCGTGGAGGTTCCCATGACCCTTCGACTCGACGAGTTCAAAGGTCGGCAGCGTGACGTCTGGAGCGTGGGCGAGTACGCGGCGCTCACTCCCTACATAGCCGAGGTCGGCCGGCTGGTGGTCGCTCGAACCGGTGTGGAACCGGGCATGGAGGTGCTCGACGTCGCCTGTGGCACCGGTAATGCCGCGCAGCCCGCGGCCCGCGCCGGCGCACGGGTGACCGCCGTCGACCTGACCCCCCGACTGCTGGAAGAAGGTCGTGCCAAGGCGGAAGCGCTGGGACTAGATATCGATTGGCGGGAGGGTGACGCGGAGGACCTGCCGATCGAGAACGGACGATTCGACCGCGTGTTCTCGACGTTCGGGCACATGTTCGCTCCACGCCACGATCGAGCGGCCGCCGAGATGGCGCGAGTCTGTCGTCGCGGCGGAATCATCGCGACCGCGACCTGGACGCCTGAAGGGACCGTGGGCGGGATCTTCCGTGCCAGTGCCGCCTACATGCCGCCTCCGCCGCCCTACGCAAGTGCCCCGATACTGTGGGGCACCGAAGACCACGTGCGGCGCATGTTCGCCGGGGTGGCCACCGGCTTCGAGTTCGAGCGGCATGTGAACCGGATCGAATGGGCGTCGCTCGACGAGTGGACGGACTTCTTCCTTGCGCGTTTTCCGCCCCTGGTCACGGCCCGCGCCATGCTAGGCGATCGCTTCGCCGAGCTGCGGGAGCGGATCGTGGACGTCTGGCGTGAAGCCAACGAGGCCGACGACGGGACGCTGCGCCTGCCGCAGGAGTACCTTCTGTCGATCGTTCGGCTGTAGCGTGGCGTCACCACCTCAGCCCGAGCGGCATCCCGTGTCGAGGTACCGTGGACGTCCTTTCCGCCATCGTCACGCTGTTTCTCGTCATGGACCCGCTCGGGAACGTGCCGCTGTTCCTTTCGGTCCTCAAGGGAGTGCCGCCAGCGCGCCGGCAGCGCGTGATCGTGCGCGAGCTCGCGATTGCCTACGGCGTCCTGGTGTTCTTCCTGCTCATCGGCAACGCGTTCCTGCGGTTCCTCGGGCTCGACCAGGAAGCGGTCAGCATCGCCGGCGGCATCGTGCTGTTCATCATCGCGATTCGCATGATCTTCCCCGGTGAGGGCGGCTTCACCGGCGGCACGCCGGAGGGCGAGCCGTTCGTCGTGCCGCTCGCGATCCCGCTGATCGCCGGCCCGTCGACTCTGGCAACGCTGCTCCTCCTCGATCGGAGCGTGCCGTCGGCGACCGTCACGCTGCTGCTCGTCGTCACCATCGCCTGGGCGATCAGCGGCGTCATCCTGCTCTCGTCGACGTTCCTCTACCGTGTGCTCGGAGAGCGGGGACTGATCGCGATGGAGCGGCTCATGGGCATGGTGCTCGTCATGGTGGCGGTGCAGATGCTCATGGACGGCGTCGGCACGTTCATGGATCGGCACTGAGCCACGCGCGCGCCGTCGACCGGCCCTTCCGGTGTCAGCGCGGCGCGATGGGCCGCACGCGCCAGCGGAGCCAGGCGACGGCGGCGGCCATCACGAGCAGGATGGCGGTAACCACCGTCGAGCTGTACTCCGCCCTGACGGCATGCAGGACGGTTGCGCCAATCATGATCGGCACGAGGCCCGCCGCGGCGAGCGGCGTGAGCCACGGCTGGAGCCGAGTGGCCGCGGGCACGACGAGACCGATTGCCGCCGCGACTTCCGCCACGCCGAGGAAGTACCGGAACGGCCGGGCAATCGTGGCGTCCATGAGGGGGACGAGGTCCGCGGGCGGGAACAGGAACATCAGGCCGTGAGCGAGGAAGGCCGCCGCGAGCAGCCCCTGGAGGGTCCAGAGTAGAACGGTCATGAGCATCTCCTGTTCCTTCGACTCGTGGCACTGCGTGAACTCATCGCAGGCACGTGGAGATGGACGTCCCGGGTGCGGCGTGTGTGACAGCGCCGTCATTGCAGAGCTTCGGGAGCTCGCTTCGCACCTTGCGCCGGCGCCGCTTCGGGCGCACGATGGAGCGCTCCCGCGACTCCCTCCCGAGGCGCACTGGACTCCTGCGGAAGACCAATGTGTATCGGAGGCCGAACATGCCTGTCAGTCCCGAATCGACGATCCGGATGTGGTTCGAGCACGTGTGGAACAGGGGGGACGAAAGTGCCATCGACCGGATGCTCCACCGGGAGGGCATCGTTCACGGGCTCACGGCACCCGGCGACGAACCGATCCGCGGGCCCGAAGCATTCAAGCCGTTCCACCGCAGGTTCAGGGCAGCGTTCCCTGACATGTCGATCGAGATCGTCCACGAGATGATGCAGGACGACCTCACGCTCGCGCACTGCCGCGTGACGGGGACGCACAGCGGGGAAGGCCTCGGCGTGCCGCCGACGCACAAGCGAATCGAGTTCTGGGGCTTCGCACTCGGCCGCTTCGCCGACGGCCAGCTCGTGGAGGGCTGGAACTGCTTCGACTTCCTCGGGATGTACCAGCAGCTCGGCGTGTCGCTGGACCTGCCGGCGGGCTGAGGCGGTCGGTCCCGGACGTCTTCAGGAATGCCTGCGGGTGGGTCGCGTGTCCGCGCGTCCGGCCGACCACCACAGGGCCGCGATGAACAGGCCCTGCAGTGCGACGCGGGGCACGAGCGGTGTGACGGGGCGGCCGCCGATCGTCAGGCCGCTGCGCGCGGAGTTGATGTTGGCGGGCAACACCGCGAGCAGCATCACGATCAGGGCGATCGCGGCGATGCGGCGTGTGCGTGGCACGAGCAACCCGATCGCGCCGAGCACTTCGCACACGCCGGTGATCGTCACCATCAGCTCCGGGGCCGGAACGCCGGCTGGCACCATGCCGACGAGATCGGGTCGCATGCTGTTGAAGTGCGCCGCGGCGGTGAAGCAGAACATCACTGCCAGTCCCCACCGCGTCGCGGCCCGCCAGTCGCGACGCGGACCGACGCCCACCACACCCGCAGCCGGGCGATGACCGCGACCGTGACCAGGACGATGAGCGGGGCCATGCGTTGTCTCCCGGGATTGTAACGACGCCAGGCCCCCGTCAGGCGGGACGGCCCGGCATGCCCGAGCCGTGTCAGGCCGACCGCCGGCACGATGTGCGTCACCCGCCTTGGCAATCCACGCGCGCAGGCGATACTGGGATCACGCGACCACGCGCCATCGATGCGCGCCGCGGGAAGAGGTTTCCAGGTGATTCCGCTGTCGGTGCTCGAGCTTGGACGTGTGCGGGAGGGCGGCACGCCCCGCATGGCATTGGACGAGGCGCGCGAACTCGGCAGGCACGCCGAGCGTCTCGGCTTCACGCGCGTGTGGGTGGCCGAGCACCACAACATGCCCACGGTCACGACGGCGGCGACGTCGCTGGTGATTGCGCACATCGCGGCGGGCACCAGCACGATCCGCGTCGGTGCCGGCGGCATCATGCTGCCCAACCACGCGCCGTACGTGATCGCCGAGCAGTTCGGCACGCTCGAGACGCTGTTTCCCGGCCGCATCGACCTTGGTGTGGGGCGCGCGCCCGGCACCGATCAGCTGACGCTGCGCGCGCTGCGCCGCGACCCGTCGGCCGCCGACCATTTTCCGCAGGATGTTCTGGAGCTCCAGGCGTTTCTGGCGCCCGCCGCCCCGGGGCAGCGTATCGAGGCGGTGCCCGGCGCCGGCACACAGGTGCCGATCTGGATCCTCGGCTCCAGCCTCTTTGGCGCCCAGCTCGCGGCCGAATTGGGATTGCCTTACGGGTTCGCGTCGCATTTCGCACCGCAGCATCTCGACACCGCGCTCGCGCTCTACCGGGAGCGATTCAAACCCTCGCGTCAGCTCGCATCGCCGTACGCGATGGTGGGCGTGAACGTCATCGGCGCCGAGACCGACGCGGAGGCGCGCCGGCTCGCCACGTCGCAGCAGATGTCGTTTGCCGACATCGTGCGCGGAGCCCGGCGCCTGACGCAGCCGCCGATCGACGACATCGACGCCTACTGGACGCCGGAGGAGAAGCTCCACGCCGCGCAGATGCTGCGGTGCAGCGTCGTCGGCAGTCCGGAGACCGTGCGTGCGGGGATGCAGGCCTTGGTGGACCGCACCGACGCCGACGAGCTGATCGTCGTCTCGGACGTGTTCGAGTTCGAGCGTCGCCTGCGCTCGTTCGAGATCATCGCGGAGGCGGGTCGGCTCGTGTCGCGCCAGGCCCACGCAGCGCGCTGAGCGGCCTATAATCGCCCCCGACCCGTGACCCACGTGCTTGCAGCCGACCTCGGGGGCAGCAAGACGGCGCTTGCCCATGTCAGTGCCGGCGGTGCGCTGCGCGAGACGCGTACCCTGCCCTCCGCCCGCACACTCGACGAGAGCGTCGCGCACATCGCGGAGGCGGTCGGCGACGCCCATGCCGTCGGCGTCATCGTCCCCGGCATCTACACGCCGTCCACCGGCAAGGCGTGGTGCCCCAATCTCTGGGGCGCCGACGAGGTGCCGTTGCTCGAGGCGCTTCGGTCCCGGGTGCGCGTGCCGCTCGCCATCGACAGCGATCGCGCCGGGTACGTGCTCGGCGAGTCGTGGCTCGGCGCGGCCCGGCGCCTCAGTGACGTCGCCTATGTCGCGCTCGGCACCGGCATCGGCGTCGGGATCCTGTCGGGTGGTCGTGTGCTGCGGGGCGCCCACGGCATCGCGGGGGCCGCGGGCTGGTTCGCGCTCGATCCCGACTGGAAGCCGGAGTACGCCGCCTGCGGCGGCTGGGAGAGCGAGTCGGCGGGACCGGGGATCGCCCGGCGTTACGGCGTCGACGACCCGGCGGCGGTGTTCCGCGCGGCGCGCGACGGCGACCCGCGCGCTCGCGCCGTGCTCGACCGCGTCGCGCGGTACGCGGGCATGGGCATCGCGAACCTGATCAGCCTCCTGAATCCCGAAGTGGTCGTCCTCGGCGGCGGCGTGGTGCAGGGCGCTGGTGATCTCCTCATCGGGCCCATCCGCCACGAGGTGCTGCGCTGGGCGCAGCCCATCGCGGCCGGACGATGCCGCATCGAACTCACCCAACTCGGCGCCACCGCCGGCGTACTGGGCGCCGCGCGCCTCGCGCTGACCATCCAGTCCTGATCGCGAACATGTCCGCAACGACTTACTTCGACGCCGTCTCGGGCGTCCTCGACCGCATCAAGTCCACACAGGCCGAGGCGCTGCGCGCCGCGGGCGCGCTCACCACGCAGGTCATCGCGGGCGGTGGCCGCGTCTACCTGTTCGGCAGCGGCCACTCGGTCATCCCGGTGATGGACGTCTTCCCCCGCTACGGCAGTTTCGTCGGCTTCTTCCCGCTCTACGATCCGCGGCTCATGTGGTCCAACGTCGTCGGGCCGCACGGCGCGCGCGAACTGCTGTGGATCGAACGGCGTGAGGGGTACGTCGAGCAGTTCCTCCAGAGCTACCCGATGGGACCCGGCGACTGCCTCGTCGTGTTCTCCCATGGCGGCCTGAACGCGGCGCCGATCGAGGCGGCGATGTACGCGCGTGCGCGGGGCACGAAGGTCGTCACGGTGTCGTCGCACGAGAACGCGCGCGTCGCCAGGCACACACATTCGACGGGCAAGGCGCTCTCCGATCTGGCCGACGTGGCCATCGACAACTGCGTCGCCCCGGAGGACGCCCAGGTGAACGTGGGGCAGCCCGAGAAGGTCGCCGCCGGGTCCACGGTGGCCTGTGTCTCGATCGCCATGGCGCTGGTCGCCGAGACGGCTGCCGGACTCGTCGCGAAAGGCCACGCGCTGACCACGTTCGTCTCGCCGAACGTCGAGGGCGTGCAGAAGGATCACAACCTGCGCGTGTTCGATGCGTATGCGCAGGCCTGGTTCCAGCGCGGGCCCGAGCCGGTCGTGCGGTGAACGCCCGCCGCCCCCCCGCTCGCGCGCTCGGCGTACTCGCCGAGGCCGGCATGTTCGTGTTCGGCATCGTCATGGCGCTGGTCGGCGCAGTAGTGCCGACGCTCACCGCGCGACTCGCCCTGACGCTGTCGGACGTGGGCACGCTGTTCCTCGTGATGAACTTCGCGATGCTCGTCGCCAGCCTCGTGCTCGGGCTGGTCGTGGACCGGATCGGTTTCAAGCTGCCGCTCGCCGCCGGGGCGTGGCTCGTGGCGGCGGGGCTGGCGATGATCGCGACGGCGGGAGGCACCGCGCCGCTCCTGATCGCGGTTGCGTGCCTGGGCCTTGGCGGAGGGGCACTGAACGGCGGCACGAACACGCTCGTGGCCGATCTGCACGACGACGAGCGCACGAAGGGCGCGGCACTGAACCGGCTCGGCGTGTTCTTCGGGTTCGGGGCGCTGCTGCTGCCCTTCCTCATCGGCACGCTGACCGACACGTTCGGGGTGCCCGCCCTCCTTCAGGCGGCGTCCGTGCTGTGCGTAGTGACGGGCGTTGCCGGCGTGGTACTCGCCTTTCCCCGTCCCAAACAGGTGCACGGCTGGCCGCTCGCGAGTGTCGGCCGCTTCGCTCGGCTTCCAGTCGTGCGCGCCCTCGCCCTCCTGCTGTTCTTCCAGTCGGGCAACGAGTTCCTCCTCGGTGGCTACATCTCGAGCTTCCTGACCCAGGAACTCGGCGTGTCGGTCGACCTCGCGTCGTACTGGCTGGCGGCGTTCTGGGCGTCGATCATGGTGATGCGCCTCGCGCTGGGGCGCCTCCTCCTGAGGTTGCCGGCGGCGTCGGTCGTACCTGCGAGCGCGGTGGCGGCCGCGGGCGGTGCGCTGCTGATCGCCGCGGCGCCGTCGCTTACGGTGGCGGCCGCCGGTGTCGTGATCACCGGCCTGGCGCTGGCCGGGATCTTCCCGACCGTCCTGGGACTTGCTGGCGGGCGCTTCCGCGATCAGTCGGGCACGGTGTTCGGGTTGTTGTTCACCGTCGCGCTCGCGGGCGGGATGACCGTCCCGTGGATCGCCGGACAGTTGGCGCACGTGGCTGGCATCCGGTGGGCGTTCGTGTTGGCCGCTGCCGGCTTCACGCTCGTGGCGCTGCTCGGCGCCATCGCCCGTCGCGAACTCCAGACCACAGGCTGAGGCGCCGGCGTCGTCGGACGCGTGCGCTCAACGTGCAGGCCGGACGCGCAGGCGTGTGCCCCACGGATCGGCCACGACGAACCCCTCCTCGCCGACAGGCTCGGGTCGGTAGCCTGCCGACTCCAGGTTGGCGGCCACTGCCGACACGGCGCCCGTGTCGGGGAGCTCGATCGTCCACTCGAGCAAACGCGCTTGGTCCGGTGCGGCGGGCACGGCGCCCGGGCCGGCCCACGTATTCGTGCCGAGATGATGGTGGTACCCACCGGCGGCAAGGAACAGCGCGCCGGGATAGCTCCACGTCATGCGGTCGAAACCGACGCCGTCGGCATAGAACGCAGCGGCTTCGGCGATGTCGCCGACGTGCAGGTGCACGTGCCCGATCACGGTGCCGGCCGGCATCCCCTCCCAGTGTGTGTCGCCCGTCGCGCGCAGCAGGTCGTGCACGTCAACGGGGTCGGTTGCCATCTGCAGCTCGCGGCGGATGCGGCGCCACGCCTCGCGCGGCCGGTCGGCATACACCTCGATGCCGAGCCCGTCGGGATCGTGCAGGTAGAAGGCCTCGCTCACGAGGTGGTCGCCGGCTCCCGCGCGCACGCCGAGCGCCCCGAGGTGCTGCACGAAGCGGCCCAGCGAGGCGCGGTCGGGCACGAGGATCGCGAAGTGGTAGAGGCCGAGGCGGGCGCCGCGACCGCCCGGGCGGACGTTCGGACCGTGCACGAGTTCGACGAGCACCCGATCGTCGCCCTGCGCTGCGAACTCCGCGCGTTCGGTGCTGCGTGCCACCAGCCGCAGGCCGAGCACGTCAGCGTAGAAGGCGAGCGACCGTTCGAGGTCGCTCACCTGCAGCCGCACGCGTCCGACGCGAACGTCGGCGGGCAGCCGATGGCCGCGTGGCGGCACACCGTAGCTGCCGGGGGCCGCCCGCTCCACGCCTGGCCGTGCCCCGAAGATGTCGTCGGTCGTCATGCCCATGCTGTCTCCTTCCGCCGTTCTCAGGCGTGTGCGCGCCGCCTGGCCAGGGCGGCATCGAGCGAGTAGCGGCCGCCCCCGACCAGCGCCAGGAACGCCGACGCGCCGAGCAGCGAGAGCGCGAACTCCGAGCCGTTCGGCAGGAACAGGCCGGCGCTCAGGTGCACGAACAGGATCGCTCCAACCATCGTCAGCGCGAGCCCGAGCGCCGCCCAGCGGGTCAGCAGGCCCAGCACGAGGGCGAGGCCGCCACCGAACTCCAGCAGGGCGACGGCGGGGCCGACGAGCGCGGGCAGGGGGATGCCCATGGAGCCGAAGGCGCCCGCGACGCCGTCGAGGCCGAACACGAACAGCTTCTGCGCGCCGTGCGCCGTGAAGATGGCACCGGCGATCACGCGGAGGAGGGTGAGGCCGAGGTTCCACTGCGTTGTCGTGGGTCCGTTGAAAGTCGTCATGTGCATGTTCTCCAATGATCGGGCGTATGACATCGGGTGTGTAAACACTTATTGGCGCTGCGCTGGTGGCCGGCACGAGCGCCGCTACGAGGCGCCCTCGCGGACGCGGTCCAGCATCGCCACCAGCGCCCGCACGTCCGGCGGGCTCATGTGCGCGAACTGCTTCACATGCGCATCGACGACGAGGCTCTCGAGTCGATCGAGCGCCTGCAGCCCCTGACGCGTGATCCGCGTGCTGACGATGCGGCGGTCGTCCTCGCGACGGGCCCGCACGACGAGCCCCGCGCTTTCCATGCGGTCCAGGAGCCTGCTCATGTCGGGCATGCGTGTCAGCATCCGGTCGCGCACCTCGTTCCGGCAGAGGCCGCCAGGTTCGGCCCCGCGCAGGATCCGCAGCACGTTGTACTGGGCCGTCGTGATGCCTTCCGGCCGCAGCACCTGCTCCAACGTATCGGTGAGGCCGGCTGCCGTCCGCACGATCGCCAGGAACGCCTCCTGCTCGATTGGCCGCGACGGCCGTCGGGAGCGAGACATTCGTGAAGCCGTGCGCGACATGCCCACCAGTATATGTGTGATCACACGCAATGTCAACACACCCAACGCGCGCCCAGGCGTCGCAGTCCTTTCAATCCGCCAGGCCGCTCTTTCGACCATGGCCGGTGACAAGGGCTGCGGGAACCCCGGGGTTCGGCGGCAACGCTCAGCGCGTTCACACAGAACAAGGAGACTCCGCCCTTGACTCAGCCGATCGGCCACCTGGTCACGCCGGCCGCCTCGCGTCCGCCACCCGCTGGCGTGGTGGACCCCAGCCAGCCCGCAATCACGGGGGGCCGCTGGGTCGTGCGGACGTTTGCCGGCTGGACGGTCGGTTTCGTGCTGGCGATCGTCCTGCTCATCGCGTCGGAGTCGATCGGGATGCCCGCCGTGCAGTTCCCCCTCGCGCTCGGCATGGCGCTCGGCGTCGGCGCCTTCCAGGCGCGAGTGCTCAGGGCCGCCCATCCCGCGTCATCCGGGTGGACGATGGCCACCGCGCTCGGGCTGTCGGCGCCGTTCGTCGTCTTCGACGTGCTGCAACTCGCGGGCGTTGGACTGCCGTTCTCCCTCCCGGTTCACGTGGCCCTCGGTGGCGTGGCGGCCGCGATCCTCCAGTGGCGGCTGATCCGGAGGCACGAGGCGCACGCATGGTGGTGGCTCGTCGCAACGCCTCCAGGCTGGCTGCTGGCCGGATCCACCGTCTGGATCAGCGAACTGCTGCCGCGAACCGCCGGACTCGTCGGCGCACTGATCTACGTGATGATCATCCTGGCGGGCGGCGTCGTGCTCGGTCTTGCCGGCGTACTCGCCTGGCGCCTCATGGCACGACGCACCGCCTCCCGCTAGAGTGCGGCATCGCCGTCGCCCGCAACTCCTCGTGTCGCTGTCGTGGCCGCAGTACGGCCCCGGGCCCCGCCTGTGTTCAGCCGAGGGCCACGTCGAGCGTCATCATCACGGCGAAACCCACCATGGTGCCGAGCGTCGCCAGGTCGCCGTGCCCACCCGACTGCGACTCCGGAATGACCTCCTCGACGACGACGAAGATCATCGCGCCGGCTGCGAAGGCCAGGGCGTAGGGCAGGAGCGGCCGCATGAGGCCGACCGCGAGCGCGCCGATGACGGCGGCGCCGGGTTCGACGACCGCCGAGAGCTGGCCGTACCACCAGGCCTTGCCTCTCGACATGCCGTCGCGCCGAAGCGGCGCCGCGACAGCCGTCCCCTCCGGGCAGTTCTGGATGCCGATGCCGATCGTGAGCGCGACCGCCGCGGCGAAGGTCGCCGATTCGTACCCTGCCGCCACCGCGCCGAACGCCACGCCGATGGCGAGACCCTCCGGGATGTTGTGCAGCGTGATCGCCAGGACGAGCAGCGTCGTGCGCCGCCAGTTGGTCTTCACGCCTTCGGCATCCTCGGTCCTGCCGAACAGATGGACGTGGGGCAGCAGCAGGTCCACCAGGCGCATGGAGAACGCCCCGGCGAGGAAGCCGACGACGGCCGGCACCCAGCCGATCATGCCCATCTCCTCGGCAAGAGCAATCGCCGGGCTCAGCAGCGACCAGAAACTGGCGGCGATCATCACGCCCGCGGTGAATCCGAGCGCGGCGTCCAGCACGTCTCGCCGCACTTCACGGAAGAAGAACACCGCGGCGGCGCCGAGCGCGGTCATCCCCCACGTGAAAGTCGTCCCGGCCAGCGCCTGCAGCGTCGGTGGCCACGCCTCGAATGCCTCGATCATCGATTCTCGCTCCGGATGCCGCTCGTGTCTGAGGAGGTTGCACTATGGCACACGGGCGCCGGCGGCTGCGGCAGGTGCGCCGCGGCCCCGCGGCATGGTGCTATAGTCCGCGGCACCGGACAGGGCAGGAGGAACACGTGACACGACGCGCTTTCGCGATTGCGCTGGTGGTCGGCGCGGCAGGCATCGGTGTGGCCACTCAGCAACCGGCAGGCGACGGCCTGCTGATGAAGTCGGCCCTGTTCACGTGGGCGTCCGTGCCCGAGCGGCCGACGGCCAACGGCGCGCGTCGCACGGTCTTCGCGGCGCCGACCGCAACGCTCGACGAGCTCGAGTACCACTCGACGACCCTGGCGCCAGGGGCGTCACCTCACGCGCCGCATACCCACCAGAACGAGGAGATCCTGATCATCAAGTCGGGCGAAGTCGAGGCGTACGTCAACGGCGAGTGGAAACGCGCGCCCGAGGGCTCGCTCGTCTTCTTCGCGACGATGGTGCCGCACACCGTGCGCAACAGCGGCACCACCCCCGCCACGTACCATGTCGTGAACTGGGCGGCCAAGGGCACCAAACCGCGCGCTCGCTGATCTACGGCAGTTCGCGCACGCGGATGTTGCGGAACTCGATAGGAGAACCTTCCGCTTCGAGGCACAGGAAGCCGGTGCGCGGATCGGCACCGCGACCACCCGACACCTCCTCGCCGTTCACCCACAGCCGGATCTCGCCGTTGATGCCGCGCACGTAGTAATGGTTCCACTCGCCGGCCCCGCGGCTGCGCTCGGCACGCGGGAAGCTGCGCGATCCGTCCGGCGAGCGCGGCTCGAACGGCTCGAGTTTCGAGTTGCCGACGGCGAAGATGTCTCCGTTGGTCGTGAACCAGTTCCCGGGCTTCCCGCCGCTGCTCTTGCGGAAGTACTCGTGGTACCCGTGGTCGAGCATCTGCACCTCGATGCCCCATCGCGGCAACCGGTCGGGCGGCAACCCCTCGAGCGCCTTCATCGGCACCCACGCGAACACGCCGGAGTTCCCCGCGGCCTTCAGGTGTCGCCATTCGATCACCAGCTCGAAGTTCGTGAACAGGTCACGGGTCCGCATCACGCCGATCGGCACTCCCGTCGACGTCAGCAGGTCGCCCTTCCAGGCCCACGTGTCGGGATAGCCGTTGACCGGCGCGAAGTCGTCGGCCGTCAACGTCCGCCAGCCCGGGCCGGTGCCGTCGATGTAGGCGCGCGGCGCGGGCGCCGGCTGCTGGGCTGAAGGCGTGTCGCTTGCAGTCGCGGCAGCGACGAGGGCGAAGGCCAGCGGGAGGAGCGTGCGAAAGCGCATGGCCGACCTTACGGCGAGTCGCCTGGACTGGCAAGCAGCAGCTCCTCCGTCGGCACGGCGCGGTCTCCGGCGCGTTCGGGGAACGCGGGCTGCCTGCCACCGGCGCCTTCGGGGAACGCACCCTACCTGTCATGGCGCGTTCGGGGAACGCGCCCTACCTACCTCAGGTAACGCGGCCGATCGCGGGCGCGCTCAGCAGTAGATACACCACCGTGTAATTCCTACCAAGGCTGCCTACGTGCTGCATGGCCGGCGTGGTGCCCACCCCAGCGTTCTGCAGAACAGACCGCGAACGTCAACCGAAAACATTGAGGGATCGGCTCATAGCTGCGCGATCTCGGCGGCCCATCCCGCGTCCGCGCACCTTTGCTCGACGAAGTGGCTCAGCCGTGTGGGCTGGCCACAGCCTTGCAATAGGAGCGGGCGCTACCCGGGGCGGACCGTCCCGCAGCAAACGAACCAACATGACCGATTCACCTCGCTTCTGGCACGGCTGGCGGGAACGCGCTGCGGCGCTCCGTAACATTCCGGCCCTGCTGCGCATCGTCTGGGAGTCGGGGCCCGGCGTGGTCGCCGCGGGGTGGGGCTGCCGCATCGTCGCCGCGCTGATCCCGATCGCGATGCTGACGGTCGCCAAGCGGATCCTGGACGCCGTCCAGGTGAAGACCGGCGGCGGCGATCTGCCCCCCGAATTCTGGTGGCTCGTCGCCCTCGAATGCGGTCTCGCCATCTTCGGCGGCGTCCTCGGCCGCACGGTCGGCTTCTTCGACGCGCTGCTCGCCGACCGCTTCACGCGCCACGTGAGCGTGCGCGTGATGGAGCACGCCGCGAAGCTGGATCTCACCTCGTACGAGAACCCGGCGTTCCACGACCAGCTCGAACGCGCGCGCGTACAGGCCACCGACCGCATCGCGATGATTCACGCGATCGGGCAGGTGGCGCAGCAGATCATCATCGCCACGAGCCTGTCGCTCGGCATCCTCTCGTTCTCGCCCTGGCTGCTGCTCGCGCTCGTGCTCGCGGTGGTCCCGGCGTTCCTCGGCGAGAGCCACTTCGCGTTCCTCGGCTACTCGCTGAACCTGCGGCAGACGCCGCTGCGGCGGCAGCTCGACTACCTGCGCGTGCTCGGGGCGAGCAAGGAGTCGGCAAAGGAACTGAAGCTGTTCGGCCTGGCCGGTTACATCACCGGCCAGTACGCGCAGATCTCCGACGAGCTGTACACGCAGAACGTCGCCCTCGCACGTCGTCGGCTCGTCGTCGGCGGCCTGTTGTCGCTCGTGAGCACGGGCAGCTACTACGCGGCCTACGCCTACGTGATCTACCGGACGGTGCAGGGTGATCTCTCGTGGGGTTCGCTGCAGTTCCTCGCGGGCAGCATCGCCGGCGCGAGCTCGAGCATCCAGTCGATCTTCGCGACGTTCTCGAACATCGCCGACCAGTCGCTGTTCCTCACCGACCTCGTGCAGTTCCTGAAGGTGAAGCCGACGCTGGCCACCGCGGCACAGCCGATTCCGGCGCCGCGCCCGATCCGCGACGGCTTCGTGTTCGAGGACGTGTCGTTCGCATACCCGGGCAACGCGCGGCCGGTGCTCGATCGACTGAACCTGCGCATCGCGCCCGGTGAGCGCATCGCGCTGGTCGGTGAGAACGGCCAGGGCAAGACGACGCTGGTCAAGCTGATCACACGGCTGTACGACCCGACGGGGGGGCGCATCCTGCTCGACGGCGTCGACCTCCGCGACTACGACCTCGAGGATCTGCACCGTGAGATCGGCGTGATCTTCCAGGACTTCGTGCGCTACGAGATGAGCGCGCGCCAGAACATCGCCGTCGGTCGTCTCGACGCCGAGGGCGACGAGTGGCGCATCCGCAAGGCGGCCGGCCGCAGCCTTGCCCACGACGTGATCTCGAGGCTCCCTGCGGGGTACGACCAGCTGCTGGGCCGACGCTTCGATGGCGGTCTCGATCTCTCGGGCGGCGAATGGCAGAAGGTGGCGCTCGCGCGCGCCTACCTGCGTGACGCGCAGTTGCTGGTGCTCGACGAGCCGACCGCGGCCCTCGATGCACGCGCCGAGTTCGAGGTCTTCGAGCGCTTCGCCGAGCTCACGGCCGGGAAGATGGCGCTCCTCATTTCGCACCGCTTCTCCACGGTCCGCATGGCCGATCGCATCGTCGTCCTCGCTGACGGACGCATCGAGGAAGACGGCCATCACCAGAGCCTCATGGCGTCGCAGGGGCGCTACGCGCGGATGTTCGAGCTGCAGGCGGCGAGTTACCGGTAACAAGGAAAGACACGAGCCATGAACATGCACTTGCCAGGCGCCGACCTCCGGGTCACCTATCGCGTCGCCGACGGCATCGGCCTCGTTGCAGGCGGCGCACCGAGCGTCGATGCAAAGGCGTTCCGGGCCGCAGGCGCAACGGCGGCCCGTGCGTTGCCGGATACCCACCCCGGCCACGGGTCGGTGCGAGCCACGCGGCGTCGTGCCGCGCGCATGCGCGCCGACCTCAAGACCGCCATGGCGCGGCCGCACGCGTCGTCGGCGGTGCACGCGTGGCTCTGCGACAACGCGCGGCTGCTCGCTTCGGCAGAAGGCGAGGCACGCGACTTCCTCTGGAACTCCCACGACTACCCGGCGACGACCGGCGCCGATGGCATGCGTCCGCGCGTCAGCCGGCTCGCCGCCTCGTACCTGGACTACGCGGGTCGCGCAGGGTTCGCGGAGGAGACCTTTGCCGCGTTCCTCCGCGGCGCGCAGGACGTGCAGGACCTGCAGCTCGGCGAGCTCTGGGCGTCGCGCGGCGCGCTGATGCTCGAGCTGCTCGATCGTGTCGTCGCCGCCGTTGCCGACGAGGCCGACGAGCGGCTGGCCCTGGCCATCGAGAGCATCCGTCGCGTGGGCGACGGCAACTGGAAGCAGCTGTTCACCGAGGCGAGTGCGGTAGACCGCGTGCTCGCGGCCGATCCGGCCGGTGCCTACGCGGCGATGGACGACAACAGCCGCGACGCGTACCGGCACGTCGTCTCCTACCTGGCAAAGCACAGTGCGGCGACCGAGCGCCAGGTGGCCGAGGCCGCGGTGTGCCTTGCCGACGAGGTGGTCACCTCGCGCGGAAGCGACGCCGACGTCGCCGCGCGACGACGGATGCATGTCGGCTTCTACCTCGTGGACGAGGGATTGCCGGCGCTGAAGCGGCTCATCGCCTTCCGTGCGCCGCTGCTGCACCGCGCCGCGCAGATCGTGACCTCGCATCCGACGTCGTTCTATGTCGGCGGTATCGTGCTCGTCACGCTCGCCCTGGTGTCCGGCATCCTGTCCGGCCTCGCGATGCCCGCGCCCGCGCTCGTCGCGTTCGCGTTGCTGCTGCTGCCGGTGACGCAGGCCGCCGTCGAACTCGTGAACGCGCTCGTTCCCGCTGTCGCGCGGCCGCGCGCGCTGCCGAAGCTCGACTTCTCGAAGGGCATCCCTGCAGACTGCGAGACGATGGTGGCGGTGCCGGCGCTGCTGCTCAGCGAGCAGCACGTGCACGAGCTCGTCATGGATCTCGAGATCCGGTACCTCGCCAACCGCGATCCCCAGCTGCATTTCGCGCTGCTGACCGACTCGACCGACGCCGCCGACGAACGTCTGGCATCGGACGAGCCGCTGCTTCCGCTCGCGGTATCGCTCGTCGAGGGCCTGAATGCGCGGTACGGCACGCCCGGCCGCACGCCGTTCTACCTGTTCCACCGCCATCGCGTGTACAACGCCTGCGAGCGGCGCTGGATGGGCTGGGAACGCAAGCGGGGCAAGCTGCTCGACCTCAATCGCCTGCTGCGCGGCGGGTTCGATGCGTTTCCGGTGAAGGTCGGCAGCCTCGATGTGCTTCCCCGCATCCGCTACGTCATCACCCTGGACAGCGACACGCAGCTGCCCCGCGACTCCGCGCATCGCCTCGTGGGCACGATCGCGCACCCGCTCAACCGCGCCGTCATCGACCCGACGACGCAGCAGGTGGTGGAGGGCTACGGGATCCTGCAGCCGCGCATCGGCATCAGCACGCAGTCGGCGTCGCGGAGCTGGCTCGCGCGCCTGTTGTCGGGACAGACCGGCTTCGACATCTACACGCGCGCGATCTCCGACGCGTACCAGGACCTGTTCGGTGAGGGCATCTTCACGGGCAAGGGCATCTACGACGTCGACGCCTTCCACACGGTGCTCGAGCACCGGTTTCCGGAGAATGCGCTGCTCAGCCACGATCTGATCGAGGGCATCTTCGCGCGGGCGGCGCTCGTCTCCGACATCGAGCTCGTGGACGACTACCCGACCCATTTCACGGCGTACAGCCGCCGCAAGCACCGCTGGATGCGCGGCGACTGGCAGATCCTGCGCTGGCTGATGCCGCGCGTGCCCGATGGGCACCAGCGGTTCGTCGAGAATCACAGCTCGGTGATCTCGCGCTGGAAGATCCTCGACAACCTGCGCCGCAGCCTGTTCGAGCCGGCGCTGCTGCTCCTCCTGCTCGCGGGCTGGTTCGTGCTCCCGGGGAACGCCGTGCTGTGGACGGCGCTGAGCGTGGCCATGCTCGTCCTGCCGGCGTGGACCGGGCTGGCGGTGTCGCTGCTGCGCGCGCCGTGGGGACGTTCCGGGTTCTGGCGCTGGTGCAGGGAGACGCTGCGGACGTTCGTGCGCCAGCACGGGATGGTGGTGCTCACGCTCACCTTCCTGCTGCACGATGCGCTGCTCGCGGTCGACGCCATCGTCCGTTCGCTCTCGCGCGTGTTCGTGACGCGCACGCGGTTGCTCGAATGGGAGACGGCCGCGGAATCGCGCGACGCGCGCGGGCCGCGACGCGCGGCCGACCTGTACCTCGAGTGGTCGCCGCTGCTCGTGCTCTCGATCGCCGCCGTGCTCGCCCTGGTGCGCCCACCGTCGATCGTGGCCGCTGCGCCCGTGCTGACCTTGTGGTTCTGCGCGGGGCCCTTCGCGGCGTGGCTGAGCCGGGCACCTCGCAGTGCGGTCGTCGACCTGACGGCCGACGAGGAGACGTGGCTGCGCACCCAGGCGTGGCGCATGTGGCGCTACTTCCGCGAGTTCAGCACGCAGCGACGCCACTGGCTCATCCCGGATCACGTGCACGAGAACGGCGCCGCCGCCGAGCGGCTGTCGCCGACCAACCTCGGCTTCCTGCTCGATGCACGCATTGCGGCGGTCCACCTCGGACACCTCACGGTAGGCGAGTTCGCGCGCGAGACGCGCCGCACGCTCGCCGGGATGCGGGAGCTGCCGAGGGTGCGCGGGCACATCCTGAACTGGGTCGACGTGGAGACGGGCGGGGCACTCGAGCCGATGTTCGTGTCCACGGTCGACAGCGGCAACCTGGCGGCAAGCCTGTGGACGCTGAAGCAGGCGGCACTCGCGTTCGCGCGTGAGGCGCCGGCGGACGACCGCCTCTGGTCCGGCATCCGCGACCTCGCGCACGTGCTCCGCGAGACCGATGACCCCGGCGCGCATGCGTTGGCCGACCGCATCCTCCGCGTCGACGGCGACTGGCGCGAAGCGTTGCCGCAGATCGAACTGCTGGCGCGTCACCTGGCGGCCGGCATCACCGTGCGCCGGCGGCAGCCGGAGGCACACGACGGCGTGGAGGACCTCGCCTGGTGGGCGGGCGAGCTCGTCGAGCGCCTTGCCCGCACTCGGGCATGGATCGCCAACGGTCTCACCGACGCCACGCGTGCCGACCTCGAGGCGATTGCCGATCAGGTGGATCACGCGGTCGGGGAGATGGACTTCGCGTTCCTCTACAACCCGCGCAAGAAGACGCTGTCGGTCGGCTACGACGCGGCGACGGGCGGGCTCGAGCCGTCCACCTACGACCTGCTCGCGTCCGAAGCGCGCATCGGCGCGTTCGTGGCCATCGCCAAGGGCGACGTGCCGCAGGACAGCTGGTTCCACCTGGGGCGCTCGCACGTCGCATCGCGCGGCATCAAGGTCCTCACCTCGTGGACCGGGACGATGTTCGAGTACCTGATGCCGGCACTCTGGATGCGGCACTACCCGCGGACGATCCTCCATGACAGCGCTCGGGCGATCGTGCGGCTGCAGCAGGCGTTCACGCGCCGGCAGGGGATTCCATGGGGCATCTCCGAGTCCGGCTGCATCACGACGGGCACGGCCGAGTACGGCTACGCGCCCTTCGGGCTGCCCGGCGTCGCCCTCAGCCAGCGGACGGAGCGCAAGCTCGTGGTCTCGCCGTACTCGTCGTACCTCGCGCTTGCCGTGGATCCCCACGGCAGCGTCCGCAACCTGCGACGCATGGAGGCGCTCGGCTGGAAGGGCACGTACGGGCTCTTCGAGGCGGTGGACTTCACGAGCGGCGCGCCCATGCCAGTGCGCACGTGGATGGCTCACCATCAGGGCATGAGCCTGCTCGCGGTGTGCAACGTGCTGTGTGGCAACGCCCTGCAGCAGCATTTCCACGCCGAGCCACAGGTGCTCGCCACCGAATTGCTGCTACACGAGCGCGTGCCGTCGATCGCGCTTGCCGACCTCGAGGAGTGGCTCGTGCCGCCGCCGCGTCCGGTCGGTGAGGAGAACGCGATTTAGGAGCGCGCCTTTCTGACGCGGTCGAGGAGGCGCAGGATCGCGGCCGGCGCCCAGACGGCGTCGGCGAGCGTCCGCCGGCGTGCCGGCACCAGTTCGGGATGGCGGACGCGTATGCGGAGGGCCTCGTCGAGGAGCGGATCGGCGAGGTCCGCTCGACCCTGCGACAGGTAGAGCGCTGCCCGCTCGCACGCGATCATCGCCAGCAGCTGGTGCTCCGGGCCGAGCGACTGTCGCGCGATCCCCATGGCCTCGTCGGTCGCCCGGGCCGCATCCTCGATCCTTCCGCTCTCTGTGTGCACGCGGGCGAGCGTGCGCAGCGTCATCGCGATCACCGGATGCGTCGAACCCAGCGCCTCGCGTTGGATCTCCAGCGCGAGCCGGACGTGAGACTCGGCGGCCGGGAGATTGCCGCGGCCGATCTCGATCAGCGCCAGGTCGTGCCACGACATCGCCGTGTTCGGGTGTCGCTCCCCCCGCGTCTTCTGGTTGGTGGCGAGGCTCTCGCGCAGCAACACTTCGGCGCCATCCGTGTCGCCATCCAACCGCAGCACCGACGCCACGTCGCTGCGGCTGACTGCGGTCTCGCGGTGCTCTTCGCCGAGGACCTGTCGGCGGATTGCGAGCGCCTCACGGTGGACCGATCCGCCCTGGCGGTTGTCGCCCTGGTCCTGGTAGACGCGCCCGAGCTCGGCGAGCGTGACGGCGACGTCGGGGTGCGCCGAGCCGAGCAGCGTGCGCCGCATCGCCAGTGCCCGTTCGAGCGTTGCCTGCGCGGCACGGTAATCGCCCCGCTCGGCCTCGAGCACGCCAAGGTCGTTGAGCGTCTGCGCGATGCGCTCGTGCGAGGGGCCGTACGCCTGTTCGCCGCTGCGGAGCGCCTGCTCGAGGAGGCGCTGCGCGTCGTCGTATGCACCGAGGCGGCGGTATGTCCGCCCCATCGTGGTGAGCAGCTGCGACTGCAGTTCCGGCTGGCCTTCGAGCACGTCCTGCACGCGGCTGGCCTGTGCGTCGAGCAGCGCCCGCGGCGTCGGCGTCCCCGGCGTGAGCTGCGGCGCATACGGGTCCGCGCTTCCGAGGGCCGACATCAGCAGTTCGCTCGCGCGCACCGCCTTGTCGGCTTCGCGCCGCGCCTCGTCGCGCAAGCGCGCCAGTCCGTAGATGTACAGGCCGGTCAGCGTTCCCATGGCGACGAGCGCGGCGACGCCGAGGGCGAGGCCGCGCGTGTGCCGGCGCACGAAGCACGACGCCCGGTAACCGACGGTGTCCCGTCGGGCCAGGACCGGCTCGCGCCGCAGGCTGCGACGGATGTCGTCGGCCAGTGCCGTGACCGAGCGATAGCGCTTCTCGGGATCCTTCTCGAGCGCCCGCGCGACGATCGCGTCCATGTCGCCGCGCAGTTCGCGCGCGAGCGCGGCAGGCGTGGTGCCAAACTGCGCACCGACGCGGGCGCACTCGTCGTCGGCGCTCTCCGCGACGGCAATCGTCTCCGAGACGCGAGCGGGCTGTTCGTGCAGGATGGCGTGCAGCAGCGTCGCCGGCGATCGCGTGTTGCCGACCGGGTGGCGCCCGGTGAGCAGGACGTAGAGCAGCACGCCGAGCGCGTAGACGTCGGTGGCCGTCGTCAACGCGCCGCCGGCCACCTGTTCCGGTGCCGCGTACTCGGGCGTGAGTGCGCGGCCGATCTCGCGCGTCAGCGCTGCAGCCTCCGGCGTCTGGGCGCGGTCCCATTCGACGCCGCGGTCGAGGAGCTTCGCGATGCCGAAGTCGAGCAACTTCACGCCGCCCTCGTCGCTCACGAGGACGTTTGCGGGCTTGATGTCGCGATGGACCGTCAGGTTGGCGTGTGCGTACGCGACGGCATCGAGGACGTCGAGGAACAGCCGCAGCCGCGCCTTCACGTCGAGGCTCCGCACCGCGCAGTACTCGTCGATGCGCTCCCCGTCCACGTGCTCGAGCACCAGGAACGGCTGGCCGGTCGTCGAGATGCCGGCGTCGATCAGCTGCGCGATGTGCGGATGCCGCAGGCGCGCGAGGATCGTGCCCTCCCGCGTGAAGCGCTGCTCGCCCGTCCTGCCGACGAGCGGCAGGTTCAGCAGTTTCACCGCTGCGCGCCCTTGGTAGCGCCCGTCGCACCGCTCGGCGAGCCAGACGTTGCCGCTACCGCCATGCCCGATCGGCGAGACGAGCCGGTAGCTGCCCACGACGTCGCCAGCGCGTGACCGGGCATGAGGCCGCAGCGGCGGGCGATCGAGGACGCCGGCGCCATCGGGCTCCCCGTGCTCCTCGAGCAGCTGACGCAGGTCCGAGGCGACGCCCGGTTCGCGGGCGTCGAGCGCCATCAGCCAGGCGTCGCGCGACTCCGGCGTCTTGTCCAGGGCCTCGTCGAGCAGTGGACTCACGAGGCGCCATCGATCAGGCGTCAGGCGGTGCATCGGTCTCCGCGAGCGAGGAACTGCGCATCGCGTGATGCAGGTAGATCCGACCCTTCTCCCAATGCCGCTGGATCGTCCGCTCCGACACGCCACGCATGGCCGCGATCTCGGCAAAGGAGAACCCGCAAAAGAACTTCAGCTCCACGACTTCGGCGAGCAGCGGCTCGAGCTCGGCGAGCTCGTCCAGCGCGTCGCCGAGCCGCGTCAGCTCGGCCGGCGTGGCCAGCTGTCCTGCGCGTTCCGGATCGAGCGAGGTGATGTGGAACAGCCCGCCGCGCTTCTCGGCGCGATGCCGGCGCACGTCGTCGACGATGAGGCCGCGCATCACGCGCGCCGCATAGCCCATGAACCGGGCGTGGTCGACGAAGACCGCGCCGTTCCGCCCGGAAATCGACAGGTAGGCCTCGTGCAGCAGCGTGGTCACGCCGAGCTGGGCCAGTGGCCCTCGTCGCCGCAGTTCCCGCCGCGCGAGACGGTGCAGCTCCGTGTACAGCGTCATGAAGAGGTCGTCGGCGGACTGTTGATCCGCGAGGCCTGCGTGATCGACCGGGGCGATGGCATCCAGCATGGCGAATCCTTCCGCCCCGGAGGGCGCTCGTTGGAGGGCTGCGTATAGAGGCGAACGACACCGCGCCGCGGAAGCGAACAGACGGACTCAACCTGACGGTTCAGCCGAGCAGCTCAGCGACGGCGTTTCACGAGCGTCCTGCACGCGCTGTCGTGTTCCCGCAGTGCATCGCGATTCCTGCTGCGGGTAGGCCCGGCCGGGCGCGCCGTGTCGCGTTCCGGCCATGGCCATTCATCGGCGGCGGCGCCCCC